>USIX01000119.1 GCA_900554895.1 uncultured Megamonas sp.
TGATATCGGCACCGGTTCCGGCTTTTTTGCCATTCTGCTGGCAAAATGCGGTCATTATATTGAAGGTATTGATTTGACCGCTTCCATGATTGAAGAAGCGAAAATACTGGCACAAAAAGCAGGGGCAAATGCCGTTTTCAAAGTCATGGATGCGGAAAATCCTGCTTATGCTACGGAAAGTTTCGACATCGTACTTACGCGAAATCTGACATGGACTCTGCCTCATCCGCGCCGAGCTTATAGTGAATGGTATCGCATTCTAAAAAAGGGAGGTATCATGCTCAATTTTGACGCTGATTACGGTAAAGAGCATCTAGTGCAGGATTTAAGTTCTCTGCCGGAAAATCATGTCCATCACAATATAAATTATTCATTGCTTCAAGAATGCGATTTCATTAAAAACAATCTTGATATATCACATTTGACTCGTCCGCAATGGGACAGCAGTGTCTTACAGGAAATTGGCTTTATCCATGTGGATATCGATGAAACAGTCGGTAAACGCATTTATAAAGAACACGACCAGTTTTACAATCCTACACCTCTATTTTTAATCAGGGCGGTGAAATAGCCGTATGAAAAAATACATTGTGCAGCGATTGCTGTATTTAATTCCGATACTGCTCGGCATAACGATTTTATCATTCGGCCTTATGCGTACTGTAACAGGCGATGCTATTGATGTTATGGAGGCAAATCGCGGCACAGTTTTAAATGAAGAAGCTAAAGCTCAGATGCGTGTGGAGTTGAATTTGGATAAACCGTTTATCGTTCAATACGGTATCTGGCTGAAAGATATGATGGCGGGAGATATGGGAAAATCATACGTTTCCGGCAAACCGGTATTTTCCACTTTTATGGAAAAACTGCCGACGACAATTCTTTTAACAATTACTTCCATAATCGCTACGATTATTATTTCCGTGCCTTTAGGCATCATATCGGCTGTAAAACATAATAAATGGGAAGATTATATTATCCGCTTTTTAAGTTTTATCGGCAATTCTCTGCCCGGATTTTTTGTTTCGCTGTTATTGATTTATATTTTCTCCATAAAGCTGAATTTACTGCCTGTAATGAATACTTCCGTAAACATACAAAGTATAATTATGCCGACCATGACACTAACTATTGCCATGAGTGCGAAATATATACGACAAATCCGTACCGTTATTTTGGAGGAACTGAACAAGGACTATGTTATTGCCGCCAAAGCGCGCGGTATCCGCTACAAAACTATTATGCTGACTAGCATTATGAAAGTCGTGCTTTTATCTTTTATAACGCTACTATCATTATCTATCGGTTCACTGCTCGGCGGAACAGCGATTATTGAGAGTATTTTCATGTGGGACGGAGTGGGAAAAATGGCGGTTGATGCCATCTTAATGCGTGATTATCCCGTAATTTTAGCCTATGTAGTATGGCTTTCCATTATTTATGTAATTTTCAACTTAATCACGGATATCCTCTATCACTATTTAGACCCGCGAATTCGACTCGGACTGAAGGAATAATTTATGAACGTAAAATTTATTATCTTATCTGCTTTAGTCGGCACATTGCTTATAATTGCCGTTTTTGCACCTGTGCTGACGCCGTTTGACCCGTACGAGCAAAATCTTTCCAATATGCTTAGTCCGCCCGACAGTACGCATTTACTCGGCACGGACCAGTACGGCAGGGATTTATTGTCACGCGTCATCATGGGAGCGCAAAATACCATTTTATCTTCACTGGTGATTGTCTTTGTCATTACTGTAATCGGTACCGTGATAGGTGTTATTTGCGGTTACTTCGGCGGTAAAATCGATGCCGTTTTAATGCGCATTTCAGATATTTTTCTTGCTTTTCCGGGAATGGTATTTGCCATTGCCGTAGCAGGCGTCCTAGGCGGAAGTATTTTAAATGCCATTATAGCACTTTCCTGTATTTCCTGGCCCAAATTTGCCCGTCTTGCCCGTGCTCAGGTACTCACCGTTAAAGACTGTACATTTGTTTCTGCCGCTAAACTGAACAACTGCAGTAATATAAAAATCATGTTTTATCATATACTGCCCAATATAATCGGCATTATTTTAATTACGGCCATTTTAGATATCGGTACAATAATAATGGAAATAGCAGGCCTATCTTTTTTAGGACTGGGTGCACTGCCGCCGACGGCGGAATGGGGCGCTATGATGAGCAACGGCAGAAGCATGCTGCAAACAGCTCCATGGGTTATTTTAGCTCCCGGCTGCGCTATTTTTATATCCGTCAGTCTGTTCAATATTTTCGGAGATACTGTGCGAGATAAATTTGATTTATAAAAGGAGGTTTTTATATGAAAAAATATTTTTCAGCATGTCTTTTAGTAATGCTGTTATGTATGTTTTCCGGTTGCGGTAACGATTCGGAAAATGCAGACAACGGCGAAAAGGTTTTCCGTTACGGCACGACTGCTTACGGCGTGGAAATGGGCAATACCGGTCTCAATCCTCACAGCGATTACTCCGGCTGGTCGACCGTTCGCTACGGTGTAGGCGAAACGCTGTTTAAATTCAACAACAGTATGCAGCTGGAGCCGTGGCTTGCTTTCGGCTATGAACAGCTTGATGATTATACCGTAAAAATAGATTTAAAGGATAATATTACATTTTCCAGCGGACGCAAATTGGACGGACAAGCTGTAAAAGAATGTCTGGAACATCTGATTGCCGTTCATGACCGTGCTCCGAATGATTTGAAAATACAGGAAATCACAGCTGACGGACAGAGCGTCATTATAAAATCCTCGGAAAAAGTACCGTCCCTTCTGAATTATTTAAGCGACCCTTATGCCGCGATAATCGATATGGAATACGGTATAACCGATGACAGAAACGTTGCCGGAACAGGGCCGTTTATCGCCGCGAAAATTTCCGACACGGAGATAGAGCTCAAGAAAAATCCTAATTACTGGAACGGTGAAGTCGGTATGGATAAAATAATCGTCAGAGAAATTATCGACGGTGATACGCTCACTATGGCAATGCAGTCCGGCGAACTGGATGCCGTACAGGGACTTCCTTATGCCAGCCTTGAACTGTTCAAAGATAATGATAAATACAGAATAAGCTCAACCGATACATCACGCTGTTTTTTTGCTCAGCTGAATTATGAAACACCGGCGCTTCAGGATTACAATGTGCGTAAAGCAATCGCCATGAGTATTGACAAATCAGGCTTTACCGATAATCTGCTGCACGGCAACGGCACAATGGCGGTCGGTGCTTTTCCAAGTAATTTCTCTTTCGGTAATGATAAAGTAAATGCACCGCAGTTTAATTTACAGGAAGCCCAAAATCTGCTGGCTCAGTCCGGCTGGACAGATACGGACGGCGACGGCTATGTGGATAAAAACGGACAGAAACTTACTATCCGCTGGCTGACTTATCCCGGCAGACAGGAACTGCCGCTTCTGGCAGAATCCGCACAGGCTACCTTAAAACAGGCAGGCATTGATGTAATAGTAAATAATACAACCAATCAGCAGGATTTTCTCGATAGAGGCGAATGGGATATTTACGCCAGTGCGTTCGTAACGGCACCGACCGGCGACCCGGAATATTTTTTCACGACGCACTGTCTGAAAAACTCCGCTAAAAACAGAGGTCATTACTATAATAAAGAACTGGAACAGCTAGCAAATCAGCTGCATGAAGAATTTGACCCGCAGAAACGTGCTGAACTTGCCGTGAAAATGCAGCAGATAATTCTGGATGACTGTGCTTTTATCTTCGCTTCACATTTAAAAATGTCTTTCGTCATGAAAAACAATGTAACAGGATTTGAAGCTCATCCTTCCGATTATTATGAAATTACGGCCAATCTGAAATACAATGAATGAATACGAGGTAAATATGTCTTTGCTAGAAGTTCGCAATTTAAATATTTCCATTAAAGAGAAAAATATCATCTCCGATGTGAGCTTTTCGCTTGATGAAGGAAAAATTTTCGGTATCGTCGGTGAATCCGGTTGCGGTAAATCGACTCTGCTGAGAGCTGTACTCGGTATTCTGCCGAATGAAGCAAAAATTGCCGCGGGCAGAATTTTATATAGAAATGAAGATTTACAGACTATTTCCCCGCAAAAAATGCGCCAAATACGCGGCGGACAAATCGGCATGATTTTTCAAAATGCCAAAACAACATTCTGTCCTGTAAGGACAATCGGTCAGCAGCTTTGGGAAACACTTAGAGAACACCGAAACTGTACAAAAGAGGAGGCTTTCGCTATGGCACTTGATTTATTTGCCAAAATCCGCCTTAAAAACGGAGAAAAAATCCTGCAAAGCTATCCTTTTGAACTGTCCGGCGGTATGAACCAGAGAGTTGCCATCGCTATGGCAATGCTGCTCAAACCGAAACTGCTTCTGGCGGACGAACCGACTTCTGCACTCGATGTTGTATCACAGGCACAGGTAATGGAGGAAATGATAAAACTGCAGCAAATGTACAGTACAAGTATCATTCTCGTTTCACACAATATTAATCTTGTACGACAATTCGCCGATAAAATTGCCGTCATGCAAAAGGGGCACTTTGTTGAAAGCGGTACTACTGAAGAGATTATAAACAATCCGAAGCACAATTATACACGCAAACTGCTTCAATCCATATTTCATTTATAGCGGAGCTGATTTAATGAACCCGATTTTAGAAATAAAAGGACTGACAAAAAAATTCGTTCAGGATAATGTTGAATTTACAGCTGTTGATAATATAAGCTTTAACCTTTTCAAGGGCGACTGTCTGGCTATCGTCGGTGAATCCGGCTGCGGCAAATCCACGACGGCGAATTTAATAACCCGATTAAAAGATGCTGACAGCGGACAAATATTTCTATATGAACAGGACATCACCCATGCCAAAGGAAAATCACTGCGTGATATTTATAAGAAAATCCAGATGATATTTCAGTTTCCACAGGACTCTTTTAATCCGCACCAGAAAATGAACAATGCTATTATTGAACCGTTAATCAATAACGGCATAAACAAAGATGAGGCGAAAAAACGGCTCCCGCAGCTGCTCGATTTAGTCGGTCTCGATTTTGTAACGGTGAATAACCGCTATCCGCACCAGCTCAGCGGCGGACAGTGCCAGCGGGCAGCCATCGCCCGCGCCATTGCCGTAAAACCGGAAATACTGATATGCGATGAAGCCACTTCTGCCTTAGATGTTATCAACCAGAAACAGATAGTTGATTTATTAAAAAAACTGCAGCAGGAATTCGGCCTGTCCATAATTCTGATTACGCATGATTTAGCTTTAGTACGACAGATTTGCAATCGCATCATCGTTATGTATCAGGGAAAAATAATCGAAGCAAACGAAACCGAAAAATTATTACGTAATCCACAGCACGAGTATACAAAACTTTTAATCCGTTCAACAATATGAAAAAACGGTAGCAGATAATTTTCTGTTACCGTTTTTTTTTGCGTATTATTTTAAGTTTTCATTGACGAATTGAGCAATATCCTCATTCATCATTTCGGATTCTGGCAATTCCGGCAGTACAATCTCCCAGTCATGCGACATACCGCGATATATTTTCTCCGTTACATCTACACCAGCAGCTTTTGCATGAGCGCCAACTAAAGCGGCATCATCTAAAAGCAGTTCATCTCCTCCGGTAATGATAAGCATCGGAGATATTCCCGTTAAATCAGCATAGGCTGGTGACAGATACGGGTCTGTTATATCGGCCCCCTTAGCATAGGCAGGTTCTTTAACTGCTGCCAGCATATATTTATTTTTTGAACCCAGCATTTTATCCTTTTCAAGATTATTTAAATGCGATGGCAGTTTTGTTTCAAGATATGTCCACGGAGAAATCAGTACAATCGCTTTCGGCTGTGGAATATTATTGTCGCGCAGATACACTGCCAAAGCCAACGACAGATTACCGCCGGCAGAGTCACCCATCAAAACGATTTTATTCGGATTATAACCTGCCGCTAAAAGACCCTTATATGCACTGGCAGCATCTTCAAGTGCAGCCGGATATACGTTTTCTGGGGCTAACCGGTAATCCACCATAAATACCGTTCCCGCTCCGGCAACTTGCGCCTTATATAGACCCCAGTCACGATAAAGATTGTTCAGACCGCTCACATAACCGCCGCCGTGCATAAACAGCAGAATTCTGTCACTTTTCACATCAGCAGAAGTATATTTTTCCACTGCCGCACCGTCAAACGATAAAATTTCCCGCTGCCATCCTTCCGGCACCACATATTCACCCTCCGGTCGGCTCGGAGAATTAAAGAATTCCGATGTTTTTTCATCAATATAAACTGCTTTGGCTTCATCCGACATTTGTACTGTCTGCACATTATTATACGGATTTTCTCTCGCTTCTGAGAACTGCATTCCCGTTAACAATAATGTTGCAACCACCGGCGCGGCGATTAAACCGCGAAAATAATTCTTCATGTTCATAAAAATCTTTCCTTTCTTGTTTATCTTATCTATTGTGCTAAATAAAATAAAAAAAATTTGCTAAAAAAGAAAACCCGATTTCATATACTGCTAAAATATTTTCAAGACAGACCAGAATTCAACAAAAAAAGACTGCACTGAAAAAATTCCATGCAGTCTTTTAATTCTATTTTTAATCAGTCATTTCCTCTAAATTTATCTTTGAGAATAACGTCGTGCGAACCGCCCTCTACAATACTTGTTGCCGATACGAGCGTAAGTTTCGCTTTGTCTCTGAATTCTTCCAGATTTAACGAACCGCAGTTGCACATAGTGGAACGCATTTTGCTCAATGAAAGCTGTAAACATCAAAAAATCGGCGTGGCTGACGTTCACGG
>USIX01000120.1 GCA_900554895.1 uncultured Megamonas sp.
ACCCCAGCTTTTGACACTGCCGTTTAAGCATAAAGGGATAATCTGTGCGCCGTTTTTGGGAAAAGTGAGTCTAAAAAAATATTTGGCAGACGGACAGATAGAACAGGTAATCTGCGGCGGTGAAAATTATAACGGGGCCAGACCATGTGATTTTGACTGGGTGAAATTATTACAAAAAGAATGTATTGAGGCAAATGTTACTTTTTGTTTCATGGAGACGGGTACGCTGTTCATCAAAGATAAAAAAGCGTATAATCTGCCGTCAAAAAGACTGCAAAGTGAAATGGCGTATAAATCAGGCATGAATTATGAGGGCAGACCGATTGATTTTAAACTGTATGACCGTTTCGGCAGGCGAATTGAAAAGGATGGATTGTATGAGAAAAAATTCGGTTTAAGATGTAAAGAATGTGCAAGTAGGATAATATGCAACGGCTGCAGTGATTGTGATATTTGCAAATAAAAAATGCTTAATTCCAGATAAAACGGAATTAAGCATTTTATTTTTATTTATTTTTATTGAGATTGCAGATAGTTTTGATTACCTCACCAGCAATTAAAAGACCGGCAACGGACGGGACGAAGGAAAGCGTGCCGAGCGGCTGCTTGCGGCTTGCAGCAGGCTGTTTTTCGGCGCAGGTGTTTTCCGTAAAATCAATTGAATGATTTTTGTGCGGCTCTTCCGTAGAAAACAGTACTTTCAATTTTTTTACACCGTGCTGTTTTAAGGTTTTGCGCATGATTTTCGCCAGCGGGCAGGTATGCGTTTTGTAAATGTCTGTAATAACAAATTTCTGCGGGTTGAGTTTGTTAGCCGTACCCATGCTGCTGATGATGGGAATATTGCGGTTTTGCGCTTGAACGGCCAAATTTACTTTTCCCTTGATATCATCAATGGCATCAACGACATAATCGTAATCTTCCTGCCAGAATAAATCAACCCTTTCCGGTGTATAGAGTTCATCAATGGTTTGAACGGAGGCAGCAGGATTTATGGCAAGAATACGCTGTTTCATGATGAGTGTTTTCTTTTGTCCAAGGGTATTTTCCAATGCGTGAATTTGGCGGTTGATATTGGTAAGGGAAATATCGTCGCTGTCAATCAGTACGAATTTTCCTATACCGCCGCGTGCCAATCCTTCAACGACGAAAGAGCCGACACCGCCGATACCGAAAACAGCTACTTTGGTCCGCGCCAATTTTTGTATATTTTCTGTGCCGAGCAGCAGTTCGCTGCGGCTGAAACGATTTAACATAAATACCTCTTGTTATTTTTTGTTGTTGAAATTAAAGAAGGAAAAAGCAGAGAAATTATTGGATTTGTTTTCTGTTTTTTTCTTCATGAAATCAGGCAGGTTTAAGCCTTCTTCCTCTGGTTTTTTCGGTTGTGCTGCTGCTGGTTTTTTATCGTTTTCCGTAGCTTTTACCGTTTTTTCGGAAAGAGGCACACTGTCGGAAAAATCGGTAGCAATGATTGTCGCGCGTATTTTGTCGCCCAGTTCGTCATTAACGACTGTACCGAGAATAATATTTACGTCAGGATGTGTATGTTCATATATATATTTGGTCGCTTCGTTAATGTCGTAAAGACGCAAATCTTTATTGCCGCTTATATTTATGATAATACCGCGGGCACCTGCCAAATCCCTTTCGACAAGCGGACTGTTGACTGCCTGTTGTACTGCTTCGACAGCATCTTCACTGCTTTCGCCGATGCCGAGCAGTGCATCCGGGTGGTCGCTTTGCTGGAATATGGATTTAACGTCGGCAAAATCGACATTGATGACACCGACAGTCAAAATCAGCTCAGATACGCAGCGGATACCCTGAAGCAGTACATTGTCCGCCATACGGAAAGCATTAATCAGCGTCAGTTTAGAATTAGATTTAAGTTTTAAAAGATTGTCATTGTGTACGGCAATCAATGCGTCCATGTATGGTGCAACTTCGGCAATAGCGGCTTCGGCTGCCTTTTGTTTGCGGGAACCTTCAAATTTGAACGGAACTGTTACGACACCGACGGACAGAATACCTAAATCGTGTGCAATTTTGGCAATAATCGGCAGAGCACCCGTACCGGTACCGGCACCGAGACCTGCCGTCAAAAATACCATGTCGGCACCGACCAGTGCTTTTTTTAAAGTATCATAGTCGGCTTCGGCAGCCTGACGTGCCAGATTAATATTGCCGCCGCAACCGAGGCCCTTCGTCAGACTGGTACCGATTTGTATTTTGGAAATTTTATCGCTGGTTAAGGATTTTAGTTGTTTGATATCGGTGTTAACGGCGATTAAATCCAAATCAAGACTGGAAATATCGGCAATCCGCTTGACAACGTTGTTACCGCCGCCGCCGATACCGATTATTTTTATGTTAACGATTGCATTTTTAATCTCATTGGTTATTTCATTCAACAAAGGCACCTTCTTAAAAAGTATTTAGTATTAGATTATCACAATCTTTGCGCTTTGAATAGAGCAGAAGCTTTAAATATTATCATACCCAAGATGCCGGATAAAACGGAAGCACATAAAATGCTGATTTTTGCACTGGCAAGATAGGCTGCATTATCGAAGGCAAGCGATGCGATGAACAGCGACATGGTAAAGCCGATACCGCCGAGTGAACCGGCGCCGATGAGCTGAATGTTTTTAGCACCTTCCGGCATTTTGGCAAGGCCGAGTTTGAATAAGATGAAGCTGGCACCGCAGATGCCGAGCGGTTTACCGATACATAAACCGAGAATGATACCGATACCGATTGGAGATAAAATATCGGACAGTCCGCCTTCAACCGTAACACCGGCATTGGCAAGGGCGAAAACAGGCATGATGACGTAAGCTGACCACGGTGAAAGTGCATGTTCCAGTTTGTGCAGAAGAGAGTTTGCCTGATTTTTGTTATCCGCAGGAATGAGCATACCGAGCGCAACTCCGGCAATAGTAGGATGAATACCGGCATTTAAAAATGCAAGCCAGGCAATTAGGCCGACGAATAAATAAGGAATGAAATTGCGGCAGTTCAGACGGTTTAAAATAAATGCGCCGAGCAGCGCCATAAGGCCGATGCCGAGAGCTGTAAAGGAAATATCGGAATTATAAAAAATAGCTATTACAATAATGGCGCCAAGGTCGTCAACGATGGCAAGGGCTGTAAGAAAAATGGCAATACTGCGCGGAGCATTGCTGGCGGCAATGGCAAGAATACCGAGCGAAAAGGCAATATCAGTCGCCATAGGGATACCCCAGCCGGAAATAGTATCCTGTCCCATATTGACGAGTGCATATAAAACGGCAGGGACAATCATGCCGCCGATAGCGGCGCTTATAGGCAGAATAGTGGCAGAGAGCGATTTTAATTCACCGAACAGAAATTCGCGTTTGATTTCCAGCCCGATGACAAAAAAGAAAACAGCCATGAGCGCGTCATTAATCCAGTACAGTATGGATAAATCCAGGTGCAGACTGGCAGGACCGAGAGCAATTTTCGTATTTAAAATCTGATTGTATAAAGACGCAGCCGAAGTGTTGGCAAATATTAAGGCCAATATGGCAAAACACAGCAGAATGATACCACTGGAGGCTTCATGACGGAAAAACGTCATAAATGGAGCAGTTAAAAGTTCAACTCTGTTTTTTACAATGTTGTTAATGTTTTTTCTCAATAATATAACCTCTTTCTATTTAAATATAATTTATTATAAGTTTCATACATGTTAATTATATAATTTTTTCTGTAGCTAAGGCAATTATAATTTCTACTAATTTTGTATAATTTTAATTTTATCTTTGTGTTTTATGCGTCTTTGTTGTAAAATATTACTAAGTATCTTTCAGTATATTTTGGAGTTGATGAATTTGGATAGCAGCATTATGAGAATAGTAATGCCGATGCTGGAAGGTTCACAGGTAACCTTGCAGATATTTTTTATTACTTTAATTTTATCGTTGCCGCTGGGCATGTTGTTTTCTTTGGCAAGATTGTCTTCTGTAAGACTAATCAGATACATAACTGAAGTTTATATTTGGCTGATGCGCGGTACGCCGCTGATGTTGCAGCTTCTGTTCGTGTATTTTGCTCTGCCGATGGTCGGTATCAGACTGCCGGACATAGCCGCTGCGCTATTGGCATTTTCCCTGAATTATGCGGCTTATTTTGCGGAAATATTCAGAGCAGGCATTCAGTCGGTCGACAAGGGACAGTATGAAGCGGCAAAGGCTTTGGGAATGAATTATCCGCAAATGATGCGGCATGTCATCTGGCCGCAGGTTATTCGGATGGTATTGCCTCCGATAAGCAATGAAACGATTAACCTTGTTAAGGATACATCGCTTATTTATATTCTGGCAATGAATGATTTGCTGCGTGTAGCTCGTTCCATCGTGCAGAGAGAATTTGATATGACGCCGTTTTTAGTGGCAGCAGTTTTCTATTTATTTATGACATTTATTTTAACTTGGGGCTTTAAAAAGTTGGAAGCAAAATATAATATTAAGGTTTAATTTAGATTTGAGGTAAAATAATGAGTAAACGATTAGCTATAGTTTCTTTAGTTTTGTGTTTAACATTAATTTGGTTTCAAAGTATTGTTTTGGCAGCAAGTGATATAGCAACTATAGAAGATTTACGTGTTAGTACGAGTGACAATAAAGTTCGTATTGTAGCCGACGCCGATAAAGAAGTTGATTATCAGTCATTTGCATTATCCTCACCGAACAGAATTGTAGTGGATTTAAGTAACGCTACTTTGGGAAAAAACGTATCAAAAGAAATTGATGTGGATAATCGTTATGTAGAAAAAGTCCGTGTAGCACAATTTGATAAAGATATTGTTCGTATCGTGGTGGAATCACCAGTAAAAAAGAATAATTATGATGTATTCGGTATTGTAGGCGGAAGCAGTCCGTACAGAGTCGCTATGGATTTCGGACAGGTATCGTATAATCTGGAGGGAAGTTCTTCATCCGGAAATTATTCGACAAACAGCAGTATTTCTTCTAATAGCAATAGCAGTTACAAGCCAAGTGTCAGTGTGGATAAAAACGCTAAGAACGTACTTAAGGGAAAAGTAATTACGATTGACCCGGGGCACGGTGGCAGTGATTCAGGTGCTGTAGGACCGACCGGTCTGTATGAGAAAACGGCGACGCTTAAAATCGGCTTGAATGTGGCGGAAATGCTCAAACAGTCGGGAGCAAAAGTTTATATAACGCGAAAATCCGACAAAGATGTTTACGGGCCGAATGCTTCAGCGACGGCTGAACTTCAGGCACGCTGCAATGTGGGAAACTGGTCCAATTCGGATATTTTCGTAAGTATTCATTTAGATTCGTTCACCTCTCCTTCTGCGCAGGGAACGACCGGATATTATTATGTAAACGGCAGTTATGACAGCCAGAAATTGGCAACTTATGTAAAAGACGGTGTTATTGAACAGATTGGCACACCGGACCGCGGTGCCAAGACATGTAATTTCTATGTAGTTAAAAATACGGAAATGCCGGCGACACTTGTTGAAGTGGCGTTTGTGTCCAATCCTGAAGAAGAAGCCATTTTAAAATCGGAAGACGGCATAAAAAAAGCGGCAAAAGGTATTTTTAACGGTATTGTAAGATATTTTCAAAGCTGAATAATTTAATAACTGCAATGAAAAAACAGACTGCACATCAAGGCTGAACGGATACTCGGCTTTGATGTGCAGTTTTTATTAGCTGTGAAATTTTTTTCTGTAATGAGAGGGCGTTTCTTTAAGTTTTAGTTTAAACATGGCCGTATAATTGCTGGCACTGTTAAACCCTATACTGTTTGCTATCTGTGTAATATTTTTATCTGTTTTTTCCAACAGTTCCAGAGATTTCTTTAAACGGTATTCCAGAAGATATTCCGATATAGTCATTTTCATTTTCTTTTTGAAGTATCTGCAGCATTCGCCGCGGCTGAATTTCATGAAATCGGCCATTTGGGACAGAGAAAATTTTTCAGCAAAATGAATTTGCAGATATTCCACCATTTTCAATATTTTTATATCCTGTCTGCTGGAGAATGAAGATGTTTTTTCGGCTGACTGAAAAACATTATTGTACAGTATAATCCATATGTCCTGTAGTTTTCTCTGGATTGATAAAAAATATGCGTGGTTTTTTAAGGTATAATGCTTATAAATCCAGAACAGGTTTTGAAAGGCCTGCTGAATATGCTTTGTCTTTTCAAATATGTAATAATCCTTGTCGGCATTTAAAACGGGCTTATAGTATAGGTCGTGAAAAAAGCTGTTCTTATAGCCGGTCAGCAGAGCAGGACTGAAGATTACAGTGGTGTATTTTGCTTTATAACTGCCGTAATGAGAAATTGAGTGCAGTTTGTCAGGAAAGATAATAAATGCTTTACCGGAACATATGATTTCTTCGGTTTTTAAAGTGGACAGTTTTACATATCCTTCGGAGACATAGGAGATTTCTATTTGTTTCTGTCTGTGCCAGTTGACGAAGCCCTGAGCAAAATTGTCCAGGTCATCATAAAAAATATCCATGGGAAAAGCGTCTGTTCCGATTGGCAGTGTAGAATACAGTTCATCGTTAACCGGAATAATGATAGGTTCCATGTTTTTTGCTACTAAAAACATAGACAAAAGTGCTTATGTCTTAGAAAATTCCTTATTCATTGTGCTCGCTCTCGCCGCCTTAAAGGGCAAGCTACTAGCGTTTATATAGCACTCCAAAGGCGTAAATTCCCGACTAGCCATCGGTACATATATCGAAACTTTTGTTATTAAGCTATCCGATATTCTTT
>USIX01000121.1 GCA_900554895.1 uncultured Megamonas sp.
TATCCGCTCCTTTAAAGCAGGAACCGAATTCTTTACGCAAAAGCTGCGTTCTCGTATAGCGATGCGGCTGAAAAGCTACGATAAGACGTTTCGGTTCTGTCTGTTTAGCCGCTTTTATCGTCGTCTGTATTTCCGTAGGATGATGCGCATAATCATCGACAATCCATACATCTTCATTTCTGAATTTAGTTTGAAAACGCCGTTTTGTTCCTGAAAATACGGTAAAGCCTTCGGCAATCGTTTTAATGGATAAACCGAGTTTATGGCATACGGCAATTGTTGCCAGTGCATTCAGCACATTGTGTCTGCCGGGAATATTAAGTGTAACAGCGCCTAGTTTTTCGCCTTTATATACTACAGTAAAAGTAGTCTGCGGTCCGTCTGTAACAATATCTGTAGCCGTATAATCAGCTTCATGCTCCAATGCGTAGGAAATATACTGACGGTCAATCTGCTTCGTGATATTTCTAATATTTTCATTATCAAAGCACAATACGGCAAGACCGTTTTCTTTATCCAAATTCTGTATAAACTGAACAAACGCCTTGATAATATTTTCCATTGAACCGTAATGGTCCATATGGTCATCTTCAATATTCGTCACAACGGCTATATGCGGATAGAATTTCAGGAATGAACCGTCACTTTCATCGGCTTCCGCTACAAGATAATCGGATTTGCCAAGTTTAGCATTACCGTTTAAATAATCAACAAAACCGCCGATTAAAATCGTCGGGTCAATACCGGCATGTTCCAGTACAACACTTATCATGGAAGAAGTCGTCGTTTTGCCATGAGCTCCCGCTACGGCAATGCCTTTTGCCGCATTGAGCAGAAAAGCCAGAATGTCGGAACGGTGAAATATTTTAAGACCAAGTTTTTTCGCTTGCACAAGTTCAGGATTATCCTGATGAATAGCGGAAGAAAGCACTATAGCATCCTTTCCTTCCACATTGGTGCTGTCGTGTCCCTTATAAACAGTTGCACCTTTAGCGCGCAATTTCTGTACAACTTCCGAATCACTCAAATCGGAACCGGAAATTTCATAACCTTTATCCAGCATAACTTCTGCAATGGCGCTCATACCCACTCCGCCAATGCCGACAAAATGTAATTTTCTTATATTTTCAAGCACCTAAGGACACTCCTTATCTGTTTTCATTGTTTATTTTCAGCTAAAGCCACAATCATTTCCGCAATCGTCTGCGCTGCATTCGGCTTGCCCATAGCACGGCTTGCCTGCGCCATTTCCTGCAGTGTATTCTCACTGGACAACATCTGCTCCAAAGTTTCAATCAGTATGTCGCCGGTTAAATCCCTATTGAGAATTACATGACTTGCTCCGTTTTTTTCCAGTTCACGCGCATTGAACTCCTGGTGGTTTTCTGCCGCAAACGGATACGGGATAAGCACTGACGGAACACCGCGTGCCGTCAGTTCCGCAAGGCTGGTCGCTCCGGAGCGGAAAACAGCTATATCCGCTGCCGCCAGAGCTTTCGGCATATCGTACAAATATGGATATACGACAAGATTATCAGCTTTCTGCAAATCAAGTCCTATTTCTTCCAGACCGTTTTTAACAAAATCATATTCCGTTTTACCCGTAACGTGCATAATCTGCACACGGTAATTATTAGCAAAATGTTTATGCACTTTCAACATTGCCTTATTAATGCTGTGCGCGCCGCGGCTGCCACCGGAAACAAGAATAGTCTTTTTGAACGGGTCCAGTGAAAATTCCATTAATCCTTCATCACGTGTACTTAGTAAAATATCATCTCGAATGGGATTACCCGTAAATACTGTTTTTTCTGCCGGAAAATATTTGGCGGCACGTTCATAGCCGACGGCTATCTTATTAACGAATTTTGCCAGAATTTTATTTGTAACACCCGGAATGGCATTCTGTTCCTGAATAAGTGACGGCACTCCCATCAATGCCGCTGCCATCAGAATAGGACCGCATACATATCCGCCTGTACCAATAGCGACATCCGGCTTGAATTTTTTTACAATACTGCGCGCTTTAACAAGCGAGCCGAGCGCTTTGCCCAGTACAACAAAATTTTTTGCCGTCAAATGACGTTCAAAACCGCTTATCTCCAATGTAGCAAACGGTATCTGTTCACGCGGAATAATATCCGCTTCTAGACCTTTTTTCGTACCGACATACAGAAACTGTGCATCCGGTACCAATTTTTTTATATTATTTATCAAAGTAATTGCCGGATAAATATGGCCACCCGTGCCGCCACCGGATACAATTATTCTCATCTGATTTCCTCTTTCGCTCATTTCAATTCATTAACGATACGCTTAAAATCGCGGCCGCGCGCTTCATAACCGTCATACATGTCAAAACTTGCACATGCCGGTGATAAAAGCACTACCTGCGGAGCTTTTGCTTCATTATAAGCCATTTCTACAGCCTTTTCCATAGAATAACCTGCTTCAAGAATATTTTTTGCCGGATAATCATGCTTTAACGCTTCTTCTTTAAAACGCTCCGCACCGTCGCCGACTAAAATCAATTTATCCACCCGTTCATTAACAAGTGCATAAAATTCGTCAAGCGGCGTTTTTTTATCATCGCCACCGGCAATCAGTATAATATGGTGGAAAGTACCGATAGCCTTGTTGGCTGCTTCCGGATTTGTCGCTTTAGAGTCATTGTAGTATGTTACACCGTTTAAAGTTCTGACCGGCTCAATACGATGTTCCACCGGCGCAAAATTTTTCAGTACCTGTGCCATTTTTGCCGTATCGCCGCCGGCTAAAAATGCCAGTGATAGCGCAGCCAGTGCATTTTCCACATTATGCGAGCCTTTTATCTGCATTTCATCGACGCCGCAAATTATATGCAGCATTCCATGCCAACGGATAACAAGCTTTCCATCTTTGACAAACGCACCTTCCTCCAGTTCTTGACTGCTACTGAAAAAACAAATAGTACTGTTTGCCCTTTGAGCCATGGAACGAGTACGTTCATCATCATAATTAAGTACCAGAAAATCATCTTCTGTATGATGAGCAAATACCTTTTCTTTTTCAGCCTGATAAACATCCATTGTCTTATGACGTGCCAGATGGTCCGGCGTTACATTTAAAACAGCCGCGCCTTTTGTCGTAAATTCGCTGGAGGCTTCCATCTGATAACTGGAAATTTCCGCTACGATACAGCCGTTTGCACCGATACGGCTGCATTCTTCACACAGCGGCGTACCGATATTGCCGCCGATACCGACATTATACGGACCGTAAATTGTTTTCATCAATTCACCGAGCAGCATTGTAGTCGTCGTCTTGCCGTTTGTACCTGTTACTGCAAAAATAGGCGCCTTCGTCAATCTGTAGGCAAATTCAACTTCACTGATAATCGGCACTTTCTGACCTACTTTTTCTAAAATAGGAATATGCCGCGGCACTGCAGGAGAAATAATCACCAAATCCGCATCATCGAACAATTCTTCCGTCTGCTTTCCTAGAACGATTTTAACCCCTGCATCTTTAAGCGGTTTTAAATCATGCTTTTCTTCTACTTTTTCATTGGCATCGCTCATAATTACGTCTGCACCGAATTTTTTCGCCAGTTTTGCTGCCGCAAAACCGCTGATGCCGGCACCGACTACAATGACTTTTTTATTATTCAAATCCATTTTATCTTCTCCAAAATCCATATTTTACGTATTGCACTGATAAAAACATTTAACCCAGCAATACAATACTTTTTTTAATTATTAACTGAGGTGCAGTGTAAGCATTGCCAGTATGCAGAATATCAGTTCCGCCGTCCAAAATGACCATACTACACGTGTTTCCGACCAGCCTTTAAGCTCGAAATGATGATGAATAGGACTCATTAAAAATACACGCTTGCCTGTCGTTTTAAAAGATGTTACCTGAATTATAACCGACAATGTTTCTATAACAAACAGTCCGCCCAGAATAATCAGCAGCAGCTCCGTTTTCGTCAAAATGCCCAGTGCCGCCAATACACCGCCAAGTGCAAGCGAACCTGTATCTCCCATGAATACCTTGGCAGGATGATAATTGAATTTTAAAAATGCTGCACAGGCACCGAAGCTAGCAAAACTGAATATTGCCAGATTGGTTTTACCAAAATAAAGACAAACAGCTACAAAACCTAATGATGCTACTGCCATAGAACCTGCTGCCAATCCGTCCAGTCCGTCTGTCAAATTTACGGCATTGGTCGTACCGACCAGCACACCGATTACAAGTACATAATAAAACCATCCTATATCATATGATTTCCCGAGAAACGGTATCCAAACATCCTGTGTAAGTCCCGTATAATTTATACCGATATACGTCACGATAAGTGCAATAATAAGCTGTCCCAAAAATTTCTGCTTTGCTTTAAGGCCAAGATTACGCTTTAAAACTACTTTAATATAATCGTCCAGAAAACCGAGAACAAAATGGCCGAGCATAACAAACAGTGCCAACCCGATTTCAATACTCCAATCGGCAAAAATCAGTGTAGCTATCGTTATACCTGCGATAATCATAATACCGCCCATCGTCGGCGTTCCTGATTTTGCCTGATGGCTTTTTGGCCCTTCCTCACGAATACTCTGTCCGAATTTCAGCTTGTGCAGCTCCGGTATCAAAAACGGTCCCGTTACTAAAACCACAAGGGCAGCTGCAAGTGCTGCCCAAAACATATTAAGATTAAAAATCTCCATCATTTATATTCATTCTCCAGCAATTCAATTATTTTTTCCATGTGCATTCCATGTGAACCCTTGAATAAAACCGTGTCTCCTTTTTGCAGAACTTTTTTCAGAACGGCTACGGCCGCTTCATGACTTTCACATTCATAAACCTGCTCCATACCAAGCTCACGTGCCTTAACTGCCGTATTTTCAGTAAGCTTTCCTCTCGTTATAAGCACTGATACGCCTGCTTCTTGAGCCTGCTGTGCAATAGCTTCATGCGCAGCCGTTTCCACGCTGCCGAGTTCGAACATATCGCCCATCACGAGAATTTTACGGCCATTTGCTACCTGTGCCAGATTTTTAAGCGCCGCCCTTGTCGAAGCGGGGCTGGCATTATAGGCATCATTAATAATACTGAAATCACCGATTTTCCTGTATTCAAAACGCATTGCCGTCGGCCTGAACGAAGATAGTCCTTTCTGCATTTCCTCAATCGTAAGACCGCATGCGTAACCTACTGCAAGTGCCGCCAAACAGTTGTATACATTATGAATACCGAACATATTCAAAGTGAAATGTGCCATCTTTTCGCCGACAATCGCTTCAAATTCCGTTTTGCCGTCTTCTGTTTTTATATCAAAAGCTTTCACATCAGCAGCACGATTTATGCCGAAATACACAGCATGCGCTTTTGTTATTTCATGCATTTTTGCCACATGTTCATCATCAGCATTTAAAATAACTTTGCCGTTGATTTCAATCGCCTGTGCCATTTCACCCTTTGCTTTGGCAATATTTTCTATCGTGCCCAGTAATTCCAAATGTGTTTCACCGACATTAGTGATAACGCCGATTGTCGGTCTTGCTATTTCCGTCAATGCCTTAATCTGACCGAGACCGCGCATACCCATTTCCACAACTGCCGCATCATGAGTTTTATTAATCTGCAGAAGCGTCATCGGCAAGCCGATTTCATTGTTAAAATTAGCCTGCGTTTTAAGCACATTCCATTTACCGGAAAGCACTGCTGCCGTTAAATCCTTTGTCGTCGTCTTGCCGTTTGAACCGGTAATGCCGATTACCGGAATGGAAAATTTGCTGCGCCAGAATTTTGCCAAATCCTGATAAGCCTTTAGCGTATCCTCTACAGCTAAAACATCAATATCCACATCTTCCAAAAGCGATACATCATAATCTTTATTCACAATTGCACCGATTGCACCCTTTTGAGCCGCCTGGGCAATAAAATCATGACCGTCGAATTTTTCACCCTTCAAAGCAACAAACAGCATGCCTTCTTCCACTTTGCGTGTATCCGTTGTAACACCGCCGAAAACCGACGATGCAGTCAGTTTCTTCAAAACGGCATTTGTTGCCTGCATGACCTGCGTCAGTGTAAATTGAAAATCAGCCATTTAACTTCCTCCTAATTGCTTCAATAGCAACTTCCTTATCATCAAAATGAATTGTTCCTGTTTTTAAAATCTGATAGTTTTCGTGACCTTTACCTGCTATCAGTACAATATCATCTGTCTGTGCCAGTTCAATCGCACGGAAAATCGCCTGTCGTCTGTCAGTGATTTTTTCATGAAAATTACCGTGCAGTGCAGGAAGTACACCTTCTTCCACTTCCGTCAAAATAAATTCCGGGTCTTCTGTACGCGGATTATCGGAAGTTGCAATTACTACATCTGCCAACTGTGCCGCAATGCGTCCCATAATCGGACGTTTTGTTCTGTCACGGTCACCGCCGCAGCCGAACACTACAATTAAACGGTTCTTCGCAATTTCCCGCGCTGTTTTCAGCACATTTTCCAAACCGTCCGGTGTATGTGCATAATCGACAATGACGCTAAAATCCTGTCCTTGGCGTACAAGCTCAAAACGGCCTGCCACCGCTTCAAAATTTTCCAGAGTTTCTTTTATGATGGCAGGAGAAATGTGTTCTGCCAGTGCCGCACCTATTACACCCAAAATATTATACACATTGAACATGCCTGTTTATTTTGTCCGGTTATGCCAGACATATCGGATTGGAACCGGAAACAGCTT
>USIX01000122.1 GCA_900554895.1 uncultured Megamonas sp.
GGCAGAAAATAACCGAAACATGCGCCCAGAAGTAATCCCAGAAAAATCTGTGTCGTTAAACCCATACGTATTTTTTTCATTAACAATATCTTTCCTCTCTAAAAATAATTATACAGATTTTATAACAACGCCGAAGTTGAAATAAAACTCTGTGAGAGATAATATTTTACCATATTTTGTCAAATATTTCTCGTAAAAAATGAAAATAATAGTATTTTTTTACAAAATAAATTCATGTTTATTCATAGTATCGGTTTGAGATATTGTTTATAATATCTTATAATGTAGTAAATACATAAAGATAAAGGCGATGATATATCATGTTTGTTTTACTTGGAATATTGGTCGGTTTTGGTCTGCCGTTGCAGACAGGCATAAATACAAAATTAAATCAAAAGCTCGGTTCACCGTATAATGCTTCATTCGCATCGTTTACGATTGCTTTCATCTTTTTGTTGGCACTGCTTTTAATTACGGAACGAAATATCACCTTTTCATTGGATAGAGTAATGCAGGAACCGTTTTGGATATGGTCAGGCGGTGTATGCGGTGTTATATTCTTAACAGGCAATATCGTACTGTTTACAAAGCTCGGCGGAGTACAGACAGTGATTTTTCCCGTTCTCGGTCAGATTTTAATGGGACTTGTAATTGATGATTTCGGTCTTTTTTATGCCCCGCAAATAGAATTAACTCTACTTCGCCTAACAGGAGCATTTCTTGTTTTACTTGGAGTAATCATTGTTGTTTTGGCTAAAAGAAATGAAAAAAACAATTTATTTATAAAGCCTAAACAACAGCATATATTATTTTGGCAGCTGCTCGGTATTGTTACAGGGATGCTCAGTACCGTTCAGACAGCCGTAAATGGTCATCTTGGCGTTATTTTAGCTTCATCGGTTAAAGCTGCCGTAATTTCTTTTGCTATCGGAATTGTTCTGCTTGCTGTTATTTGTGCTTTTATGTTTAGACAAAGAAAGGCTGTTTTAAAAATTCCGCCAATCAGGGAAAATTATCCGTGGTGGATATGGCTCGGCGGTATTTTGGGCGGGCTGTTCGTTATGACGAATGCGTATCTGTCCAATATTATCGGCACAGGTATGACGATTATCGCCATTTTAGTAGGCTCAACGAGTGGCGGTCTTATTATCGACCATTTCGGACTGCTCGGTTCAGAGAGAAAGCCGGTTAATTTGCGAAAAGTTCTTGGTATAATCATTATGATAATCGGAGCTGCCGCTATAAAATTGTTTTAAACAAAAAAGAGAGGTGTGTACCTCTCTTTTTTTACTGGTAATTTTATTTTCTTTTTTCAAAAGTGCCAAATACAATCGGTTTTCCGTCTTTCACCATATGTGTTCCTCTTGCCCATACATGCTGGAGATTTAAATTTTTATCCAGAATGATTATATCGGCATCGCTGTTTTTGGCAATCGTACCTTTGCGCGGATACAATTTAAGATTTTTCGCTACGTTGCTGGTAGTTGTCTGAATAGCATCAGTAATAGCGATGCCTTCTTTTTGCACCATATCGCGAAACTCTTCCAGTAATGAAGACTGACTGGCTACGCCTACACCGATGTTGTTGCCTTTATCATCGAAAATCGGCATACTGCCGTTGCCGTCTGAGCTCATGGTGATACGGCTGATATCTACACCTGCTTCAAGCGCCTGTTTTACGGCTTCACTCGATTTTAGACCTTTGACGGAACCGGTTGCCGGGCTTACGCTGGAAGTTACATCCATTATGCCGCCCTGTTTTGCCCATTCCACGCATTCTTTGAACAAGCGTTTATGGCGGTTGGCATGTGTCGGGATAATCTGTGTTTTCGGAATTTCACCGCTTTTGGTGATTTCATAGAGCATTTTAAGTCCGTCTTCACCGTCGCCCAGGTGCATATTGACAACGCCGGCTTTACCGCTGAGCATTCCGCCGACGCGGGCTTCCGCTGTAATCTGCTGATATGCTTCTTTTGGTGACTGGGAGGAACGGTGGTCGCACATAGCAATTTCGCCTGTACCGATTACTTTGTCAATTAAGATGATATCACTGCGCACGCTGCCGGTAATTGTCGGTGTCGGGATTTCGTACGAACCGGAATAAATATAAGCCGAAATACCTTCATCTTCCAGTCCGCGTGCTTTTGCCAGCAGGCTTGCCACATGGCGCGTTATACCGTCTGTTCCTAAAAGACCTGCTACAGTCGTAACACCGGAAGTTGTGATATCCGTCAGCTGGATTTCCGGTGTTCTCGTCGCATAGCCGCCTTCACCGCCGCCGCCGATTAAATGCACGTGAGAGTCGATAAATCCCGGCAGAGCAATTTTATCCGTACAGTCAACAACTTCACAATCGTAAATTTCCGGCAGATTTAAATTTTCACCGATGGCGGCGATTTTTTCTCCTGCCATCAAAATATCTTTTATGCCTAAATCTTCTGGTGCAATGATATGCACATTTTTTAATAAAGTAAAAAACGGTTTTTCCATATTAACTACCTTCTTTATTATTTTTATTTATTATAAAAACATCATGATTAAACGCATTGCCCAAATGGACAGCAGTGCATTGATTACACAGATTAAAATAATTGCCGGATAATGTTTCGTATTTACTTCGGCAATACCGAGACAGCGGCCGACATTCTGCACCGGATTACCCATTAGATAGATAGCCGGAATTAATACGGTAATCTGCATTGCATCCAAAGTTCCGGCCGTATATAAACTCATGGCAACGCCGACGCCGCCGCCCATACTCATAAGAGCCGTAATCAGCACCGTTGCCGCTTCGCCCGGCAGTCCCCAAAGTCCCATAATCGGTTCAAAAACAACGCCGATTAAGTGCAAAAGTCCTGTAACATCCAAAATGCGGATAACGACAAATGCCATTACTACGTTCGGAAGCAGGCTTGTCGTACCAATGGTGAAGCCTTTTCTAGCACCTTCAATGAACAAATCCAAAATATTTTTATTTACTTTTACTTCTGTATTTGTATTACTCATTTTAAATCTGCCTTTCTATCAGCTAAAAATTTTAAAATACAATCGCATGAGATTTGCACCGACGATTTTAAAGATGAAAATAACGAAAATCGGTACGATAATCGGTGCCATCAGTATACTGAAAGCCGCTGCACCGGAGGAAAAATAGTTTGTAATGAAAGCACTGCCGCTCGTCTGATAGGCAATGATAATTGAACGTTCTTTGTCCGTGATTAAATTGTTGTCTTTCAATTCCTTAACCATGCCGGCAGCCGCATCGGTGCTTTGCATATTGGCTATATTGGCCAGAGCGGAGATACCCGGTACGCCAAGCAGCGGTTTTAACAGCGGGTTCATAATTTTCTGTGCCGCTTTCAGGCCTCCCAATCCGTCAATAACGTTTACGATACCAAGTGCCAAAATAACAGCGGGAATAAGTTCAAGTGCAAATAAAAATCCGTCTTTGGCGCCGCTGCCGCCAGCACCGCGGAAGCTCATCGCTTTATCTGTCGGGATTTGACCGAAACTGCCGTTTAATACGTTAAAGTCGAGGGCTCGTAAAATTCCGTCAGAAGATGAAAATACTCCTGAGAATAATAAAATTGCCAGTACAAATACGACATAACCGTACCATGGAACTTTAATCTTAACATTGTCATTATTATTGCGTTTTTCCATAATAATTCACTCCTTAAAAATATATACATTAAATTTATTATGCAATTTTCATGCCAACATTAATACAATGAAAAAAGTTTTATATGCAGTTTGTATAAAAAATAGACAAATGTCTTTTGTTTTCAATACATCATCATTTTAATCTGATAAAATTTACTGTTATCATTACATAAAAATATATTTTATTTTATTGGTAAATATTATATAATAATCCCATTAAAATACCGTTAAATAATATTTTACTAATTATGAAGATAAGGAAGTGATTTTTTGAAAAAACTTGTCATCATCTCTCTTGGTTATAATACAGGCAAAACAATTTACAATCAGCTTTGTAATTTATTTTCCTCCAGTCTGGATATTAAATATTATTTTATTTCATCTCCTCCGCCGCATAATTTTGAAGCTGACCTCGTGCTTTATTCCAGCAAGTCTGCTTATTTTAAACTGCACAGACTGGCAAATAATCTGCCGTATATCATAGCGCGCCGCTCTATAAACTATCATGAGATAAATAAACTTTTTAAATTGCCGCGTTATACGGATGCTCTTTTGGTAAATGACACAAAAGAAAGCGCGGAAGAAACAATTTTGCTATTACAGACACTGGGGATTGACCATATAAATCTCTCGCCGTATTATCCTGATGTAAAGGAATATCCGCATCTTTCAATTGCTATAACACCCGGTGAAGCAGAACATGTTCCTTCGTTTGTACGTAAAATTATCGATATAAAAACACGTCTCGTGGATATAACCTCACTTATTGAAATTCTTACCTACTTCAATATGCTGGAAAAATTTGCACACATTCTGTCGGCAAAGTACATTCAGGATATTATTAAGCTTATTAAAACAGGTAATAAACTGCTCACAGACAGCAGCAGTATGAAAGAACGTTTTAAAACAGTTATTAACAACGTACATGACGGCTTGATAGCCATCAACAAAGAAAATAAAGTATCCGTATTTAACCCTGTTGCTGAAAAACTGTTTGCCAAAAAATCCATTACCGTTATTGGTCAATCCATAGAAGAAGCGCTGGATAAGGAGTTGTTGAAAACTGTAGATAATCCGCGCAAAGAAGGTATTTTGAAACTGCCATCTTATGAAATTCTCGTTTCAGAAACGCCACTTTATGCCAAAAATACGGATAGGGGTCGACTGTATGTATTAAAAGACGTATCGGAAATTCATCGTTTGGAAGAGTCCGTTCGCCGTCGCCTGTATGAAGAACGCAATATTGCCCGTTATACTTTCAGTAATATTATCGGCAATAGCCCTGCCTTAAAAAATACATTATCGTTGGCTCAAAAAATGGCAAAATCGGACTCCACGATTTTTATTCAAGGTGAAAGCGGTACAGGTAAAGAATTATTGGCACAAAGTATTCACAATGCTTCTAATCGCAGCAATGCACCTTTCGTTGCCATAAATTTTGCCGCTCTATCGGAAACTTTACTTGAATCGGAATTGTTCGGCTATGAAGAAGGTTCTTTTACAGGTGCTAAACGTGGAGGTTCTCCCGGTCTGTTTGAAACGGCACATAAAGGAACTCTGTTTTTGGACGAAATCGGAGATGCTCCGTTACCGTTTCAGGTAAAACTGCTGCGGGTACTGCAGGAACGCCAAATTCGCCGTGTCGGCGGCATGAAGGTAATTCCGATTGATGTACGTATTATCGTTGCGACAAATCATAATTTAAAAGAAGATATAAAACTGGGACTTTTTCGCGAAGATTTATACTATCGTTTAAATGTACTGCCTTTGAAAATTCCGCCGCTGAGAGAAAGAAGCGAGGATATAATGCCTTTATGTTATGCTTTTTATAAAAAATACAAGCCGTTGTCCGATAATGCAGAAACATATTTTAAAAATATTTGTCCGTATCTTGAAGCTTATAACTGGCAGGGAAATATCCGTGAACTTCAAAATGTCGTTGAGTATCTGACGAATATCTGTCCTGATACTGCTCCGCAATTTGACGATTTACCTGAAGATATAAAAATACAGCTTTTTGCGGCATCGGATAAGAAAATCAATCTGAAAGAAGAAATCCTGCGGGAAATAAAGCAGTGCAATAAAAATCGCCGACCGATTGGACGACGCTCGCTGGCAAATAAATTTATGCTTTCCGAAAATAAAATACGCGATATATTGCTTAAACTGCAAAATGAAAATAAAATTGTAATTTCTGCCGGAAAATACGGACTGAAAGCGCTTGACTTAAAGTAAACTCGAAGGAATATAATGAAAATATATTTCCTGTTCAGATTTAGGAGGGATTTTTCATGACAGATTTATCAAGACGCGATTTTTTCAAGATTGCAGGCGGTGCCGTGTTGGGTGCAGCTGCATATAGCTTTACGGGTTCTCTTCCTAAAGCAGCACAAGCGCCTGTAATCGGCAGTACGCAAATAACATCATCAAATACAGTAGGCTCTAAAGCGAAAGTTTATTTCACTAAACATATAGACGCTGAACATCTGATTAAATTATATGATTTGATTAATGAAGGTATTTACGGCAAAGTTGCTATCAAGCTACATACAGGCGAAAAAAATGGCCCGAATATTATTCCGCGTGATATGGCGAAAGCTTTCTGGCAGCATATTCCGAACAGTAACATTGTAGAAACAAATACGCTGTACAAAGGTGACAGATTTACTACGGAAGGCCATCGTGAAACATTGAAGGTAAACGGCTGGACATTCTGTCCGGTAGATATTATGGATGAAAACGGCACAGTAATGCTTCCTATTCGTGGCGGTAAGCACTTTACGGAAATGTCCATGGGGAAAAATATCGTAAATTATGATTCCATGGTTGTACTTACGCATTTTAAAGGTCATGCCATGGGCGGTTACGGCGGTTCTATGAAGAATATCGCTATCGGCTGTGCTGACGGCCGTATAGGTAAAAGTATGGTACACGGCGTTTCCGTTGATAATCAGCCGGCAGACTGGAATGCTTGGCCAAGTAAAGAAACATTAATGGAAAATATGGCGGAATCAGCTAAAGCGACGATTGATTATTTCGGCAAACATATTGTATTTTTAAATGTAATGC
>USIX01000123.1 GCA_900554895.1 uncultured Megamonas sp.
TAAAAGTTTTAAATGTTTCTAGTAAATTAGTATTAAGAGATGATACTTAGAGTATCTCCTTAAATTTTACATGTTTCTATATATGCAGTTTAACATAATATAACAGAAAAATACTAATTTATCGTTCATTTTTCTTTGATATAACGAAAAACGAACCCCAAAAATCTTCTCTTAATATTTCTCTCGATACAACGGCTGGAAACATTTGAAATTTTGCTCGTACATTTCGGTTCTAACCGGAAATAAAATTGAGCCGTTGACACGATAATTTTCAATTGTGCCGAACGCTACTTTCTTTAATCCGATTAAAAAAAAGACACAGGCGAAAACCTGTGTCTTTTTTTAAACCTTATTCAACGTTGAGTCGATATCTTTATCGGTTACTTTTATTTCCTTATTTTCTTCTGCCGGAGCAGTTTCCGGATTTTCAACCGAATTTTCTCCTTCAGCTGTTTTTTCTGTCTGCTCCTCTTTTACATCGCAAATGCCTTCCAAAGAACCTGTTTCCATTATCTGTTTCAGGTCTTTTTCCTCAAGTGTTTCTCTTTCCATAAGTGCTTCTGCGATTAAATGAAGCTTGTCGATATTTTCCACGATAAGACGACGGCATTCTTCATACGCCTCTTCAATATAGCGGCGCACTTCCTTATCAATTTCACAAGCGATATCTTCGCTGTAATTGCGCTGATTATTAAAGTCGCGTCCCAAAAATACCTGATGGTCCTGACCTTCCCCAAAAGAGATAGGCCCAAGCACATCACTCATACCGTATTGCGTAATCATACTGCGCACAAGACGGGATGCCTGCTGAATATCATTGGAAGCTCCCGTACTTATTTCTTTAAGTACGACTTCTTCAGCCACACGACCGCCAAGCATGGTTTTAAGTCTGTCCAGAAGTTCACCGCGCGTTGCATAGGAGCGGTCCTCCTTCGGCAACATGAGCGTATAACCGCCGGCTCTGCCGCGCGGAATAATCGTTACCTTATGCACCGGGTCAGCATTTGGCAAAAGCAGTCCGACAAGTGCATGACCGCCTTCATGATAAGCCGTAAGACGTTTTTCCCTTTCACTGATGACTTTGGATTTACGTTCAGGACCTGCAATTACTCGTTCGATGGATTCTTCCAGAGCATTCATGGAAATTGACTTCTTATTGCGGCGCGCCGATAAAAGAGCCGCTTCATTAACGAGGTTACTAAGGTCTGCACCCGTAAAACCAGGCGTACGGCGGGCAAGTACGTCTAAATCCACATCATCATCAACCGGTTTGCCCTTCGTATGAACTTTTAATATAGCCTCTCTGCCGCGTACATCCGGTCTGTCCACGACAATCTGTCTGTCGAAACGACCCGGACGCAAAAGTGCAGGGTCGAGAATATCTGGTCTGTTTGTTGCAGCAATGATGATAATACCTTCATTTGCCGCAAATCCGTCCATTTCTACAAGCAGCTGATTGAGCGTTTGTTCACGTTCATCATGACCGCCGCCGAGACCTGCGCCGCGCTGACGGCCGACAGCATCAATTTCATCAATAAATACGATACACGGTGCATTTTTCTTCGCCTGTTCAAACAAATCGCGTACACGGGAAGCACCGACACCGACAAACATTTCCACAAAGTCGGAACCGCTGATAGTGAAGAACGGAACACCGGCTTCACCTGCTACCGCTTTGGCTAATAAAGTTTTACCCGTACCCGGAGGGCCGAACAAGAGCACACCCTTCGGAATTCTTGCACCAAGGTCATTGAATTTTTTCGGATGTTTAAGAAATTCCACTACTTCCGCCAGTTCCTGTTTTGCCTCATCGGCACCTGCCACATCACTGAACGTAACTTTGACCTTGCCGTCGCCCATCATTTTAGCACGGCTTTTGCCAAAGCTCATTACACGGCTTCCGCCGCCCTGCGACTGCTGCATGATGAAAAACCATACGCCGATTAAAAGCAGCATAGGAAGCAGCGAAGAGAACAGCGTCGTCCACCATGGAGTTTCCGGCGGATTTTCAGCTTTTATATCCACACCGCTGTCCCGCAGATTTTTTACGAGTTCTTCATCGCCGTTAGGAAAGCCCGGCGTTATTGTCGTAAACTCCGTACCGTCCTTCAGCGTTCCTCTGATGTTATTATTCTGAATAACAACTTTCGAGACATTTTGACTGTCTACCTGTTTTATGAATTCTGTGTAGTTTATCTCCTGCTTATCCGTTGTATCCATGGAAAAATGGTCTATCACGGTAATAGCAATCAGGATAATCAGCAGATAAAAACCTACATTACGTAAAAATTTATTCAATCGATTGCCTCCTTACAGCAAATATCTGCAAATTATAGTTCTTAATTATAACATAGAACCGTATTATTTAATAGTATGCTTTTATTTTTTCGTGTAGACTTCCGGTTTTAAAATGCCGATATACGGCAGATTACGATATTTGCTGGCATAATCCAGTCCGTATCCTACTAAGAATTCATTCGGCACATCAAAGCCTACATAATCAACTTTTACATCGACCTCACGACGTTCCGGTTTATTTAAGAGCGCACAAAGTTTTACGCTTGCCGGGTGACGTGATTTAAGCACTCTGAGCAGGTAGGAAAGTGTAAGACCGGAGTCCACGATATCTTCAATGACGATTACATCTTTTCCTTCAATACTGAAATCCAAATCCTTTAAAATTTTTACCTCGCCGCTGCTGCTAGCACTTTTACCGTAGCTGGAAGCCGCCATAAAATCAAAAGCCACCGGTACATTAATGGCACGCACCAAATCGGCATAGAAAACCATTGCTCCTTTTAAAATTCCTATAGCATAAATTTCTTTGCCCTGATAGTCCCGATTTATCTGGTCTGCAATTTTCTGCACACATTCGTGTAATTGTTCTTCCGTATACAGAACGGATTTAATATCATCTTGCATTGTCTTCATTTGTAAAACCACCCATTTATTAATTTTTTAAACTTAAATATATTATATTTTTACTGTCTTTATTAAGTATATAATAACTGTCCTGCTGAACTCCTGCAATCCAGATAATGCCCCGTTCATCACATACAAGCGGCACACTGTCGCGTTGTTTTGCAGGAATTTTTCTATCAATAAAAATATCCTTGACTTTTTTTGTGCCGTTCAGCCCCTTAGGCATTATTTTATCACCTGCACGGCGCGTCCGTACGGAAATTTCGCCTGATAATCTATCACCGTCAATAAAACATTGATTATTACCCGTTATTTTAAACGGCTTTACCACTTTTTTCATTTCGATGGCTCCGCCAGTCGGCAATACGGTGATTGAATTCATCTGCATTTTTAAATTATAACCCTTCTTCGCAACTGACAGCAAATCCGTACCGCTGTCTTTTTGAAAAATTATTTCACCATAACAATATTCCGCCGTTAAATACTGCGGCAGCTGTAAAATCAAACCGGCATGTCCGTCATATACGAACCGGTCAATCTTATGGATGTGCATTGAAGTAATATTTTCGAGATTTCCCTGTATCTTTCTGATTATCAGCCGATACAGCGCCGTTCTTACTGCAATATGTTCTGATTTGACCGGCTGTACATCAAGACTTATTTTTTCATCTGAAATCTGTTTACAGCTATTATTATATACTTTCTGTGCCGAAAAATTAATATAATCATTCTGCTCAGCAATTATTTTAGCACTGTTACAGATGGATTTCACTATATTAATATTATACTTTTCCAGATACGGCAAAAGCTTCAGTCTGATTTTATTGCGTTCATAATCAAGACTCATATTCGTTTCATCAAGGCGCGGTTGCAAATCGTATTCATTGCAATATGTCTCTATTTCCTGCCGGTACAGACACAAAAACGGCCGTATTATATCGCCGTTTACGACACGCATACCGCCAAGCCCTTCACTGCCTGCACCGCGGATTAAATGCTGCAGAAATGTTTCCGCCTGGTCGTTCAAATGATGTGCCGTAACTATTTTTGCCGAACCTGTATTATTTTTTACCCGGCGCAAAAACCGGTAACGCAAAATCCGCGCTGCCGTTTCCATAGACATTTTCTGCCTTTTGGCAAAATCCGGCACTTTTAAGTGCTCCAGATAAAACGGCAAATGATATTTAATACAGTAATTTTTCACATACTCAGCATCTTCCAGTGAACTTTCCTGTCTGATACCGTGCTCAGCATGTGCTATATACAGTTTCAAATCATGTTTATCCTGAAGACGACGCAGTATATCAACAAGTGCTATGGAATCCGGTCCGCCGGAACAGGCTATGACCAGACTGTCGCCTGCCTTGAACAAATCATTCTCTAAACAAAATTTTTCAACTTTTTCTATCATTATTAATTAATTCCTAAAGAAATTTAACCTCAAAAAGCACTCCTTAATCGCTTAAAGAGTGCTTTTTATTTTATTCGTATTTACGAGAACCGCCCCCGCGGCCACCGCGTTTAGAATCTGTTTTACGGCGCAAATCCGTAAGTTTTTCATCACTATCTTTTAAAAACTTAGATAATTTATCTTCAAAAGATACGCTGTTGTTATTTCTGCGAAAATCATTGTTAAACTGTTTGCGCGGAGCCGGGCGATGATAATTGCCACTTTGTTCTAAGCGTACGTTTTTTTCCTCGCTTTTCTTTTCCTGCAACTGCTTAATGGATAATCCGATTTTTCCCTGTTCGTCAACGCTCAGCACTTTAACTTTCACTTTGTCTTTCTCTTTGAGAAAATCGTTTACGTCTTTAACATAAACGTCTGCTACTTCTGAAATATGCACCAAACCGACTTTTCCGCCAGGTAATTCCACGAATGCACCAAATTTAGTAATACCGGTTACAACACCTTCTAGGATATTGCCCACTTCGATTGACATACTGTTTTTATGTCCTCCTTAAGATAAATAACTATGACTTTTATTATTATAACCTTGCTCAATAATTAGTGTCAACATAAGTTTGTCATTTATTTTCACCTGAAATATACGGCACTTCTCCCGGTTTGGTCATACCCAGTTCTTCTCTTGCCACTTTCTCAATATAGTCTCTTTTTTCCAGATTTGCCTTTTCTTCCTTCAATTTGTCATTTATCTGTTTTGCCTTATCCAAACGGCTCTGCGTTATCGCCGTTTCCTGATTTAGCTCCGTCATGTAAACTTCCTGCTTCACTATGATAAAACCAAGATAAGCTATTATCATCACGAACGATAAAATGACAAACCGCTCAATTATTTTCCTTAATATTGTCATCTCATTCACCCAAAAACTCAATCCAGACCCAGCATATCGGCAGTAATATCCGCTATATTATCGGCTGCACTGACCTTTTTCAATCGTTTTGCATTGTTTCTTAGCCGCGGCAGTATCGTAGTATCCGATAAAATTTCCCGAATTACCGCTCCTAATGTGTCTTTATGTTTTATCCATACAGCAGCACCGTTCTGCGATACGAATTTGGCATTGTCCGCCTCCGGTCCCGGAATAGGATTTTGCAAAATCATCGGCAGTTCCATCGCCAAAGCCTCGCTTATCGTCAATGCTCCCGGTTTGCTGATTAAAAAGGTGGAAATCGCCATCAATTCCTGTACATTGTGCGAATAACCCCAGACAATTATTTTATGCTTGGAGTGCTGGGCATATTCATTTAGTTCCGACCAAAGCGACACATTTGCACCTGTTATGACTAAAATCTGCAGTTCGTTTTTCAGCTCTTCCAGCTGAACAAGAGCATCCTTCACGCCGCCGAGTCCGAGACCGCCGCCCATAAGCAGTGCCACCGGCTTTGTTCCGTCCAGTTTAAACTTATGCATTAATTCACTTTTATCGTATTCCAACGAAAAGTTATAGCCGATAGGAATTCCTGTCGCAAAAATTTTCTGCTCCGGTAATCCCTGTTTTACAAAATCCTGCTTTAACTGTTCACTGGCTACAAAATATATATCTATATTTTTATAAAACCAGAACTGATGAAAACAAAAATCGGTGACCACAGTAATTATCGGAATGTTTATACCGCCGGTCTGCTTTAAGTACGATGCTGCGGCCACAGGAAATGGATGAGTACAGATAAGCATATCCGCATTATATTTATTGATTAATTCTTTCATATCCTTTTTCATGGCATGTGCAAACACTGTCTGCAGCATACTTCCCTTACCTGCGTCCGCCGTGAATTTATAGAAAAATTCATATACGCTGGGCGTATGGTCGAGCATTTTTAAATAAATATCTTTTACTAAGCTGTTAAAATATGCCGTTTCTGTTGACATAAAATCAATTACATCTATTTTATTGGCAGGATATTTTCTTTTAATCGCTTCTGCAACAGCATTAGCAGCTTTATTGTGTCCCGACCCCATAGAAGCCGTAACAATAAGAATATTTTTTCCTGACATAATAATTGCTCCTTTGGCATTTGAATTCATTATGTATTACCTGTCGTGCCAGTTGTTCATTTTTTGACAAACAGAGAAATCAATTAACACAGCAGATTTATTTTACATTTTATCATAATCGATTTATACTGTAAAACAAATATACATTAGTGGCTGTTTATTAATAAAGGTATGAGATAGCTTCTTGCTTTTTCATTCTTTAAAGTTATCTTATGCCTAACTGGTAATTTCTTAAATTTTATTAACATAATGAGTATATCATACTATTTTTTTATGAAAATACTATTAAATTTATATAAAAAGTTTAATCATTGGAGGTTTTGTA
>USIX01000124.1 GCA_900554895.1 uncultured Megamonas sp.
CTCGGGACACCCTGATTAAAAGTCAGGTGCTCTGCCAACTGAGCTAGTGAACCACTTGCTACGCTGTCGCTTGACAACGTAGATTATTATATAGAACATTTAAGAAAATGTCAACACTTTTTTATAAAAAAATTAAACTTTTTTATAAAAATTTTTGTTTGATGGGGAAAAGCCTTGTCAAATAAGGATTTGTGCGAAGCTACCCTGTTCATTTTTTTTAGCGATTAGAATTTGCTTGTCAATTTTTTCTTTCAATTCATTTACATGGGAAATAATGCCGATTAATTTTGTTTTTTCCGTTAATCCGTTTAGGACTTTAATTGCCTGCGTTAGTGATTCGCTGTCTAGTGAACCGAACCCTTCATCAATGAACATGGTATCCAGATGGATACCGCCGGCGGAAGACTGGATTTCATCAGCAAGTCCCAGTGCGAGCGATAAGGAGGCTTTGAAGGCTTCGCCGCCGGAAAGTGTTTTTACACTACGCAAAGTGCCGTTATAGTGGTCGATGACGTCAAGCTCCAGTCCCGTCTGAAAGCGAAGCTGTTCATTGTTTTCACACCGTTTCAGTTCGTATTGTCCCTGGCTCATCATCATTAAGCGTGTATTGGCGCGGATGATGATGCGGTCGAAGTAGTGCATTTGTACATATGTTTCAAGCGATATTCTCTCTTTGCCGGATATGGAGCCGACAGCTGTATCATACAACGCTTTCATATTAGTGTAGAGTTTTTCATATTCTGCCAGTTTTTCAAGCTGTGAGGTGAGTTTGGCATGAATTTGCTCATTGTTGCTGATACGGATGTGAAGCAGCTGGATTTCTTTTGACAATATATTTTTCTTCTGAGCTAATTTTTGCTGCTGTAAGGTTATTTCGGCGAAAGTGAGCTCCTGTGGAGAAATTTGCTGTTTAATAGATTTTAGGGAAGCGGTGTATTCTGTCAATATCTGTTTCAGTTTTTCAAAATCATTCTGAGTATCTGTGAGCTTTTGTTTTAAGGTAATCTGGCTTTTTTGCTGAATTTCCAGCTGTTTTTTTGCCGAATGTTCATCCGCATAAGAGAGTGTTTTTTTTAAATCGTCGATGTCCGTCTGAAGATGGTTTATGTCTGTTTGAGATTTAGTAATGAAATTCATAAGCTCAAGCTGTTTGTTTTGCAGATTTTTTTGTTTGATATTAATCTGTTCGGCACGTAAGCCTAACTGCTCCTTCTGCTGTAATTTCATCTGAAATTCCTGTAAACTTCTTTCAAGCATATTTTTATTTTCATTTAATGTCGTTTGTTTTTGTTTGAAAGATGTATTTAGGGTATTTTTATCATAAGTGCCGAATAGCTGTTCAGCTTGCAGAGCAATTTCCGCATTTAGATTTTTCCCTTTGCCAATCAGTTCACCTAGAATATTGCTGGATTTATTTAATTGTTGAGTCAAAGTATCAAGCTTTATTTTCATTATTTCCAATTGTGCCTGTGTCGGGGCTTTGACGGATATTTTAGCAGGGTGCGGATGAGTCAGGGAGCCGCAAACAGGACAAGGCCGGTCAGGTTTTAAATCATTTGCTAAAATACCGGCTTGTTCAGTCAAAAAAGCATAATATTCCTGATTATATTTTTGATTTAATTGAGCATGTTCATTTTTTTGTGCAGTAAAAAATTTTTTCTGCTTTAGATATTCTGAGCTGTACTGATGATGAAGATTTAAATTATGATTTAATTTATCGAGCTGGATTTGTACCTGCTGCATTTGCTGCAAATCAGCTTTCAGCCGTTCGATTTGGGCCGGAATATCATTTAAACTGTTTAATTTTGCATTTACAGCGGCAAATTCTTTTTCTAAATCAGCGAGTTCTTGCTGAGTATCTGATAAAATCTTCTGTTTTGACTGCAAGTTTTTATTTTGAGCCTGCAAAAGCGTCTGTTTGGCTGTAATTTGTGCATATTTTGGCAGTTCATTTTGAATTTGAGCAATTTTTAAAGTCAGTTCTGGCTGTTTTTGTTCATAATCGACTTTGACCTCGGTATATGATTTTTCTAAATCGGCCAGTCTGTTGTGATTTGAATTGAGATACTGCTGTATTTTTTCTTGCTGCTGTATCAATTTTTCCTGTCGGGTTATTTCAGCAGCAATTTGATTGCAGTCCAATATTTTCCGTTCGATTTGTTTTAGCGAATGTTGTTTTTCTTTTAAGGATTGCCTGTCTGTTGCAAGAATTTGCGTCAGATTATCTAAATGTTCGGTGGGCAGGATATTTTGTATTTTACTGTATGTTTCAGGCAGAGAAATGTTTTCAATATATTGTTTTATACTATTTTCAATTACGAAAAAATCTTTTTTCAGCAGATTGAATTTTTCTTTGAGCTTATCCTGCAGTATCTGATACGGTTTCGTATTGAAAATGCGGCGGAAAATATCACTGCGTTCTTTGGTAGTGGCATAAATTAAACGGAGAAATTCGCCCTGTGCAATCATTGCTATCTGTGTAAATTGGTTGGCGTCAAGCCCGATAAGTTCGATTACGGCATTATTTACATCTTTAATACCGGTTACAGGCTGTTTCTTATCAGGCAGAATAAGTGTAGCATTGGCTTTTTCCTTAACGAAACCTTCGCCTTTTTTTGCCGGACGCAGATATTCTGGATTGCGGCGAATGGTATATTCTTTGTGATTGTAGAGAAAAACCATTTCAATATATGTCGGTGTAGCAGCATCGGCATATTTGCTGCGCAGCATGTCTGCCGAACGGAAATTGCCGCTTGTCTGCCCGTAGAGGGCGAATGTTATGGCGTCGAATATGGTTGTTTTACCGGCGCCCGTATCGCCGGTAATCAGATACAGGCCCTTTTCACCGAGTTGACTTAAATCAAGCTGGCATACTTTGGCATACGGGCCGAATGCGGAAATAGTAAGTTTCAGCGGTCGCATTATTTTCCCTCCCAGATTGCCGAAATTAAATCTTGTATAATTTGTGACTGTATTTCATTTAACGGCTGATTATTTTGCAGTTTGTAAAATTCGTTGAAAAGTTCCAGTGGTGCTTTGGCAGTATTTGTATCAATCGTTTCAATGTTACGGCTGGTGTGGGTACGCGTGTTGTCGTAGTTGAGCTGCATGATGTTGGGATAGATGGAACGCAGGCGGTTGACGGCGTCGGGGATATCTTCTTCATCGGTCAAGGTAGCCAGGATATAATCATTTGTATCAGTATTAATATAAGTTTGCCGACTGGTCAATTCAGCATATGTTCCTTTTATTTTGCGCATATCGTGTAATGGTTTTACAGGATATGTGTCGATATCTATCTGACCTTTGGTTTTAATATTGACGATAGTGGCGGATTTTTGCTGATTGGCTTCGGAAAAAGAATATTTCAACAAGGTGCCGCAGTAGCGGATTGTGTCGCGTAAAATAGTCTGCGGTGTATGGATATGGCCGAGAGCTACATAATCAAAAGAGTTAAATATATGGGCATCAATATTGTCAAGACCGCCGATGACGATTTCTTCCGAGTCGGAAAGAACGGCACCTGTAACGAATTGATGGGCGATTAAGATATTGCGCTCGTTTTTATTCAGCGGCAGTTTTTTTAAAACGGTTTGTACTGCTTCGGTATAGGAATTTATTTTTTCGTCCGGGAAAAATGGACGTACTGTAGCCGGTTTAATAAATGGCAGAAGATAAAAATTAATTTTGCCGTAGGCATCATTCAGAGTAATCGGTGTAATCTGTCCATTGTATACGGGAGAGATGTAGATATTATTGTTACTGAAAATATTAGCGCCGAAGGAAAGTCGTTCCGCGCTGTCGTGATTTCCGCTGATAATAAAAACGGGCAGATTTAATTCTGCCCAAAAGTTAAGGAAATCATCAAAAAGCTGAATGGCTCCGGCGGAAGGAATTTGTTTGTCAAAGACATCGCCGGCAATGATTACAGCTTCTATATGCGTATCTTCTGCCAGCTTAAATATCTGCTGATTAATATGGTACTGGTCTTCCAGCAGAGAAAAATTGTTCAGGCGTTTGCCGAAATGAAGGTCAGAAAGATGAAGTATTTTCATAATGGTTTTCCTTATTATAATTACATAATTACATACAGTATATTTTAAATTTTGATGGCGGGGAAAGTACGTCCGCAGGAACAGATTGAATGGTCTAATGTGACAGGAATGTTTGTCTGCAGGCGAATTATCGGCATAGCATCAAAGGTTAGAGGCGTTAATACAAGCTTGCCGTCTATAATTTCTGGATAAAGATAATCGTCCTGAATGTGCAGGTGATTTTCTTCGCATGTAAAAGCGATGCCTGCAAGTCCGAAATAGCTGGACATATAGATTTTGGGAACGGTATGGCCGAGTTTGGTTTCAATTTCATCAATTACGGCTTTATTGCGGGGTGCAGTTAGCAATATGATAATTTTAGGTGGCAGAGAAGTAATGTCGATATTGATGAACTTTAATAAATTATCACTGGAAATTATAAGTGTGTTGGCATTGAATATATGTGTGATATCAATTGCAGAGTCGGGGTCATTGCAGGGAATGACTGTGGCACCGAGGGCTTCAGCGGCATAATGCAAGTCCAAAAGGTATTGTGAACTGTATTTACCGCAGATAAGGACGGTGGAGGACTTATTTATGTCATTGCTGGCTAGAGCACGCAGGGAAATATCAATATTTCTGGCAATATCATCGGAAGTATAGCCGCGGTAAAGACCGCTGATGGTTGTATTGAGACGCATAGTTGTACTGATTGGTCCCGTAAGAAGTTCAAGCGGGTCAACGGCTTTTAATTCTTCGAGAGAAGTCAAAGGGATTTTTTTGATATCGTCAAGTTTTCTTATATCGTTGGGCGTGATATTGGCTTTAACGTATTTTTCGTGATAAAAAGAAGATTTTTCATATGCCCAGCAGAGTGTTTTGGCAAATCGTTGCCAAATAAGAGCTTTTTTCATTTCGAGCGGCATCATTTCAACTTTAGGATTAGAAATCATAACTTATTCTCCTTTTTGGTAATGACTGAAACTGCCGATAGTGATATGAGGGAATTCTTCATGCAGCTGGCGGAAAAATTCTTTCGTGCCGATTGGTTGGGTAAACGGCGGCATGATTGCGGCAAAAGCATCCGGGTCGACGTTCAAATTGCGTATTTGTATCATGTCGACATGATTTTCGCTTAAAAAATCTTTCCATGCAACAGCTTCACTCTCACAGTCGTTAAATCCTGGGAAATACAGCATGTTCAGCGAGATGTGCACACCGTGTTCATGAGCGTAGGCAATGGATTTTTTTACATCGTCAAGCGTATAGCTGCATCGGTAATAAGCCTGATAATTTTCCGGTACGGCGCTTATTATGCTGACGCGCATACTGTCAAGGCCGGCATCGACAATGCGTTTAATGCCGTCTGTATAACCGGCATTCGTATTGATATTGATTTGCCCCTTTGCGGTTTTTTGGCGAATTTTTTCGATGGCAGGTACGATACTGTCGGCGGCAAGTGACGGTTCTCCTTCGCAGCCCTGACCGAAGCTGATTATGGCATCAGGTGCTGTCTCCAGATGATAAATGCCGAGTTGAGCGATTTCCTTCGGCGTAGGACGGAATTTTATGCGACTTTGCGGAGACGGACAGCATTCAGCGGGCTGGAGCGATATGCAGCCGAAGCAGTTTGCATTGCATACAGGCGAAGTCGGAATGCCGGCTTCCCAGCGGCGATAGAATAAATTCTGCGCTGTGCAGCAGTGCCAGGTCAGCGAGCAGTTACCGAGATGTTCAACCAACCTGTTGTCCGGTAAATCTTTTTGTACACGCTTAACAAGTTTGTGCAGGTTGCGCGTATTGTAATGGACAGGGTCCCATTTATCGTTTTCGTCAGTGTATGCAGCAGCAACATAAAGTTCATCTTTGTAGACGACAACTGCCGTATATCCGTACAGCGGCAGAAGAACGGCATCATCTTCTTTTTTGAATGCCGGCATGTAAAGACGTGTATAACCAGCAGGCAGGATGGCAGCAACAGCATTGCCCATAATCGGCATGATTTCATCTTCGTATCGTGCCAACGGCAGTCTGTCGGGCAGAAACATTAAATCGGCGGATTCCGGCAGAGGAATTAAATCTTCCGGCGAAAGTTCCACTATTTCTGTTCCTGTGCGGGCAAGTGCCGTAAACCCTTTCGGTGCATCCAGTATATTGCCGTTTTCATCAGCGTACAGTGCGCGTATTTCAGCCATTTTGTCCACCTTCCTCTTGTTTTATTTTTTGTTTCTTCTGTTTTTTCGGGTTGTATTTATTCATAGCTATATCCAATCCGTCGGTGATAATACATTTGACAGCGGGAATGAGATAATCAATTGCTTTATCGACTTCAATTCTGTCTTCTGCCGGAAACGGTGCCAGTACGTGTTTTACTACGCTCCAGCCGGGAAGAGGACGACCGATGCCGAGACGGATGCGTGCGAAATTTTCACTGCCGAGATGTGCAATAAGCGATTTTATGCCGTTATGACCGCCGGAACTGCCTTTTTTGCGTATACGGACTGTTCCTGCCGGAATGTCCATATCATCATGGGCTACGATGATATCCTCTGGTTCAAGTTTATACCAGCGCATCAGTGGGCCTACGGCCTCTCCGCTGTTATTCATGTATGTCTGCGGTTTTACG
>USIX01000125.1 GCA_900554895.1 uncultured Megamonas sp.
ACCCTGTCGATGTCAGCCTAATTCTATTGCATCTTGCACAGAATTTATGCGTCAGAGCGGAAATAAAACCGATTGGCATTTCTGCACCGGCAAATTTATAATAGTGCGCCGGTGAATTATTTTCTGCTATTAAATTACTCTTACCAAAAACATCTGTTAATTTCTGCAAAATAATGCGCTCTTCTATTCCCAGATATTTCTGCGCTACATTTATCGGCATAAGCTCAATAAAACGCAGTAAAATTTTCCTGTGCTGTGCAAAATCCGCCAGCGGAATTATCTCCTGTTCATTAATTCCCTGTAAAATAACACTGTTTATTTTCAGTTTCATACCAGCTTTTTGAGCTTTATCTATCCCGTTGAGAACATTATCGATATCACCGCCGCGCGTTATCCGTGCAAATAAATTCTTATTCATACAGTCCAAACTGACATTTATACTGTCAAGACCGGATTTTTTCAATTGTTCAGCCTTATTTTCCAGCAAAATACCATTTGTTGTCAAAGCGACTTCTTCAATCTGTGTTAAATCTTTTATTTTTTTTATCAAATCCGGCAAATTGGGATAAAGCAGCGGTTCACCGCCTGTCAGTCGGATTTTTTTTATTCCTAAAGTACAGATTAATTTTATTAAACGCCAAAATTCAATCTGCGTCAATGATTTATTTTTCTGGACGCAGCCTTTTTCCGGCATACAGTATATACAACGTAAATTGCAATCAGCTGTAAGTGATACCCGTAAATATTCTATATTACGATTAAAACTGTCTAGCATTAAAAATCCTCATTAAAATTATTTTAAAGGAATATCCTTCCTATTTATTATAAGCTCCGCTGTAAATTCCTGTCCTTTAATCAGACAATGGCCTTTCGGCAAATACATAAATCCATTATAATCATGCAATAACGTTGAACGAGTGACTGCTTTCGGATTTATATACAGTGCATGATACGCTCCCGCCTGTTTAAAAATGTGTACCTGCAGGCAGAAATCGGCATTATCCGGTGCCGTAAAGTCAAAATCAGCCACTGCCTTTATCCTGTCTACAACGCTTTCCGTCTGATTATAGTATTCTTCCACAATCGATTTCAGATAAAAACGCATAGCCAGCTCAGCCCCATTCGGCGGACCGGCAATCCCCAGTACCGGCTTATTATTGAATACGGAAAAACTGGAATGTTTACCCGGCCTGCAGCCTAATTCATAAACAAGTACCTCACCTTCCGTTTCCAGTAAATCAAGCGTAAAATCCTTTGTTCCCTTGGAAGAACCTGCATTGATTAAAACAATGTCCGCTTCCCTGCTTGCTTTCGTCAAAGCCTCTTTTATCGCCGCCTTGTCATCCGGCACGATAGGATATATTTGCAAATCCGCCTGATAGCTCTGCGCAAAACCGTACAGCATCACACTGTTCGACTCTACATTCTTATCTGCCGGATAATCATCATTCTGCCACGAAACAAGTTCATCTCCTGTTGGCAAAAACACGATTTTCGGTCTGGCAATGACTTCAACAGATTTTACTCCGCCGGAGGCAAGCAAACCCAGCAGCGGTGGCGTTATTATCTCGTTTTTATGTACCAGAACTTCATTTTCATCAATCAGACTGCCTATCGGGTCAATAAGCTGTCCCTTTTTTGCCGGTTTTTGTAAAATCTGTAATCGTCCGTCATCAAAACGTACATCTTCAATCAGAATAACCGTATCATAACCGGCAGGCACCACGCAGCCCGTATTGGCAAAAACATATTCTCTGCCTTCCCTCCATGTTTTCGTGTCCGGCATACCGTCTGCAAAATCGGCAAAACGTACGCCTATACCGTCCATTTTGCTCACCGGCTGTTTCGGAAGGACAGTACGGGCTTTTATATCTGTTGCGGCCACTCTGCCTGTTGCCCGATACAAATCAACAACTTCATACCGTCTGGAAAAACTGATTTTCCGGCGCAAAAATTTCTTCATCTCATCACGCGACGGCATAGGACCTTTTTCAACATATTCACGATAACCCATAGTTTCATCACCTCATTAAATTAAATTCATATTAAAATAATATGGCACATTTTCTATGAAGCCAAAAAGCTTGACTGTTATTTTATTTTTCCCGCAAAAAAATAGATAAGCACCGTAAGAATAATTCCCGCTATTCCGTATAAGGGTCCTTTTTCCATGAACGCATATATCGTCATAGCTATACATATTACCAATGCAATCGATATCTGTTTAGCGTTTTCCTTGCGATAAGCAAATGTACCGTAATCCACTCCAGCTTCTTTTTGAAAACATTCCTGACAGATAATACGTTTTTCTCCATCTCGGGTTGTATTTACTAATGCTTTCTTTTCATCTATTTTTTTATGACAAATACTGCATTCTACCATGATAAATCCTCTTTCATTTCATAAATACTAAAACAAAAAAGACCCGCCCAAAAGCAGGTCTGTAATGCCAACTTCTATTTTCTTTTTTATTTTATTCTCTCAGCCTTATTATAACCTAACTCAATTCCATAATACAATAAAAATCTATAATCTAATACCATCCGACTGAAAACAGATATAAAAAAGGCTTTGCGAAAATATCGCAAAGCCTTGAATTTACTATGGCAGAGAGGGTGGGATTCGAACCCACGGTACCTTGCGGTACAATTGATTTCGAGTCAATCACCTTCGACCACTCGGACACCTCTCCATTGTTCAATCAACAGAACACAAAAAATTATATCATTGATAGAAATAAAAAACAAGCTTTATTTCACTATACCGCGTACCATTTTTTCAAATTTAGGACGCGGCATCATCACAAAATGACCGCACCCTGTACATTTAATGCCAAAATCCATACCGGTACGGATAATCGTCCATGTATCGCTGCCGCACGGATGTTTTTTCTTCATGCGTACGACATCATTAACATTATACTGTACTTTTTCCAAATACTACACCTTCTTCTTATTCAGATTAATTTGCTTCAGCGTAGTTTTTTTTTATAACTACTCCGTTTTTATCAACCGGTTCTGGATGAATAGTAACATCGAATTTACCCATTTTCTGTCTTATTTTATATTCTATGTCATCACAGATTTCATGCACCTTATATAACGGCATATCCTTTTCAAAAGTTACATGTACATCCAAAAGTTTTTCTGAACCCGATTTACGCGTACGTAAATGATGGTAACCTATTAAATCCTTATGCTGCATAATTATTTCGCCGATAATTTTTTCTTCTTCTAATGACAAACTGCTATCGGTAAGTTCTCTAGCACTTTCCACTACCATTTTATAGCCTGCACGAAAAATTATCAACGCCACTACTATAGCGATAACCGGATCAAGCCACAAAAAACCGAATACTTTAATACCAACCAACCCCAGCAATACGCCAAGTGAAGTCCATACATCGGACTGAAGATGCAACCCATCAGCTTCAAGAGCCTGAGAATCCGTTTTTCTAGCTACAGCAATCAAACGGCGTGAGACAATAAAATTTACCACAATCGATATAAACATAATATATATGCCGTACTGCAGAAATTCAGGATCAAGCGGCGTATTAAACTTGTTGACAGCTTCGTAAATAATGAACAGTGCTGTTCCTACAATCAGTAAAGCTTCCACTGCAGATGACAGATTTTCAAATTTGCCGTGTCCGTAATCATGTTCTTTATCCGGCGGTGCTATAGATTTTCTCACTGCCCAAAAAGCGATAAATGCTGCCACCAAATCTACACCTGAATGAATTGCTTCAGAAATAAGACTTAAAGCTCCGACATATAATCCTACTGCCAGTTTCAATACAACAAGCAGCGTATTGGAAACAATCGACATCCAGGCCGTCTGCCGTTTCAACGCATCCATTTCAGTCATTATATTACCTCCAAAATAAAACAACTGTTACTAATTATCATTTGAAAAACTTCTATAATAGAAAAAATCTGCACTACTAAATAACAGTGTGCAGATTAATTTCCAAATTGCTATTATCTTAACATATTAAAACTAAAGTGTAAAGACAATCTTATTATCTTTCAATGTTCTTATACTATGGACAAAAATCAAATTAATGGTAATATATTCTTAGTATTATAAATAAAGGACGTGAATAAATGCTTTATCCTCTTAAACTCCAAGCCGCATTTAAAGATTACCTATGGGGCGGTACTCGTCTGCGTGACGAATTCAACAAACAAACTGACATTAATCCTGTTGCCGAAAGCTGGGAACTGTCCTGTCACCATGACGGACAGAGTATAATCGAAAACGGCAGCTATGCAGGCAAAACATTAAACAATTTTATTGAAACAGAAGGCACTTCCGTAATCGGCACTAAATCCAAAGACAAGAAAAACTTTCCTATTTTAATAAAATTTATTGATGCCAAACAAAGTCTATCCGTACAGGTCCATCCCGATGATAACTATGCTCTCTTAAATGAAGGCGAGTCTGGTAAAACAGAAATGTGGTATGTAATGGATGCTGAACCTAATTCCACTTTGATTTACGGATTTACAAAAGAAATATCTCACCAGGAATTTGAAAAACGTATTCATGATAATACTCTGCTGGAAGTATGCAATCAAGTTCCAATAAAAAAAGGAGATGTTTTCTTTATTGAAGCCGGTACCCTTCATGCAATCGGCGCCGGTGCACTTATTGCCGAAATTCAGCAAAGCTCCAATTCCACTTACAGAGTCTATGATTACGGTCGCATCGGTAAAGACGGCAAACCGCGTCAGCTTCACATCGAAAAAGCTCTTGCCGTAACAAAACTGCAGCCACCGACAAGAAAACCGGAAGCTATTGCTAAATTAAACTGCTTCACCGATTACGATTTAACAATTTTAGCACAATGCCATTTGTTTAACGTCAGTCACTTTAATCTGCACGGCAACTGTAATTTAAACGCTGACAAAGACAGTTTTCATTCCATTTTAATTCTTGATGGTGAAATGGCTCTTACTTATAATGCCGACAGTTTTACCGTAAAAAAAGGCGACAGCCTCTTTATTCCGGCAAACATGGGCGAATACATTTTAAATGGCACAGGGGAATTTATTCTAACTACATTGTAAAATAGCTGTTCATTTTTCTTTGGCACAAAGAAAATGAACCCAAAATTATCATCCACAATTAGAAATTTTCACAGTAGCTTCAGCTATAAAAAAGGCATTGAACATTTTAGCAGTTCAATGCCTTTTTTTATAGATTGCGATATTTTGAAGGCAACGTTACCGGTGTAATATACACAAGAACAATACTTACTATCAGTAACGCCGTCGTAATTCCCAATGCGACAGAAAGACCAAGCCACTCAGCAATGCTACTAGTAAGCATTGTGCCTACTCCGCCCAAACCAAAAGACAGCCCGAGCATCATACCCGATGCCATGCCGGGATTATCCGGCAGAAAGTTCTGTCCCCATACGATTGCGCCGGGATTAGCCGCCATTGCCAAACCGCCCGCTAAAAACAAAGCAATATATACCGGTATTCCCGTCTGGCTCGTAAACAGGAAATACATGGTCGGAAATACTGCCATTATGAGTGCCCATAAAATAACTTTTTTATAACCGATTTTATCATTAAGCACTCCGCCAGCAAGGCCGCCTGCAACGCTGCCGCACAGATAAACGGTAAGTATCCATCCGCCTGAGGTACTGTTGTATCCCTGCTGCATCGCCCAAAGGGGCAAAAATGTTACCAATGCCGTAAACACCCATGCTCTTATACCCATAGATATATTCAATAACAACAGCGGTTTATGTTTAAGCAGACGGCTGAAGCTAAAGTTCATATTTTTTGCCACCTGTTCATTGACAAAACGCTGTCTTGACAGCCCTGAACTGTACATAAAAAAACCCAAAATGAATGCCGGAAGTATAAGTATTGGCAAATATTTCAAATCGAACATTTCCATAAAATAGACCAGCAAAATCGGCGAAAAAGCAAAACCAAGGCTGCCTCCCGCAACGAATATGGATATCGATGAAGATAATTTCCCTTCCGGTGCTACTTTACTGATAAGGCCTGCTCCCATCGGATGAAAGGTTGATACTGCCAAGCCGCTCAAAGCGATAAGCACGGCCAATATCCAAAATTCATTCACCCAGCTGGTCAGACAGATAAATACTGCTCCGAACGGTATTAAAAACGGCATTAATTTATTAAAATTATATTTATCCATCATATAGCCGAAAACCGGTTGCAATACGTTTGCCGTAAAAGACATTACCATTACTAAAATTCCGCTTAATGTAAGCGACAGTCCCAATTTCGGAATTAATATCGGCAACAGTATAGGCAGGAAATTACAATAAAAATCGTTAAAAAAATGTCCCATGGACAACAATACGACCCGCAAATACGATTTTTTCTCTGATTGTCCTTGCAATGCTATTTCTGTCATCATGTACCTCTCTATGAAAAATTTTATTCTAAACGCAAAAAAAGGAAGCTTTCGCTTCCTTGATATTTCAATGGTCGGAGCAACAGGATTCGAACCTACGACCTCTTGGTCCCGAACCAAGCGCTCTACCAAACTGAGCTATGCCCCGTTCAAACTAGATATCCCAAAGAAAGATTTCAATGGTCGGAGCAGCAGGATTCGAACCTGCGACCCCCTGGTCCCAAGCCAGGTGC
>USIX01000126.1 GCA_900554895.1 uncultured Megamonas sp.
AAGTCCCTTTTATGATCACGTTCGCACCAATGACGGGTTCTCCGTTGTTGTCGGTTACTGTACCTGTGATGGTCCGGCTTTGTTGGCCGATAAGATAAAAACGCGAAAGTCTCTCAGCGATCTCAAAAAAATAGGCAAACACCAAGAATACTATACCAATAATATTACACTAATAATGATTGTTTGCCTATTTTTTGAGACCACCTCTCGACTTTCGCGTTTGTTAAAATAACTACCTGAAACAGAATGATACTCTATTACGCCAAGTTAATTCAAATGACGATTTACCGTCCATGTATGCGGTTTATTTCCTGGCTTTCTTGGACATTTACCAGGTAATGGTCTACCCATAGATGTATTACGAATTTCCTTTTTACCGCAATACGTGCACATATATTCAATTCGTTTATCTGCCAAAAAACTCATCCTCTCTATAAATTACATTAAATGTAACAATTTAGCTTTTACTATACGTTTTACTGATTCATCAATACGTTCTTGACTGATTTCGCCATTATTTACCGCATCTAATAAACCTAAGTAAGCCTCAGTTTCATGTTCATATTCATGACAAACCAGAATAATATCTGCTCCAGCGTTTATTGCCCGAACACCAATATTTCTAAAACTTTCATGATTGGCAATAGCACCCATTTCCAAATCATCTGTTATGATAATGCCGTTAAAACCTAGTTCATTACGCAGTAAATCAGTCATTACTTTCTTAGAAAGACTGGCGGGGTTTTCATTATCGATATCTGTATATGTTAAATGCGATACCAGTATAAAATAATTTTCAGGCGTCTTTCCTGCGATAATGGTCTTAAAAGGAAAAATATCTTCCGTCAATAGAGCTTCTTTAGATATATCTATAGTAGATCCTTCTAAATGTGAATCTACTTTTCCCTTACCTATACCTGGAAAATGTTTTAAAGCATATATCATATTTTCCTGTTCATATCCGTCAGCTGCTTCTTTTACAAAAGCTGTAACAGTATTAAAATCCTCGCTGTAAGAACGGGTATCTTTGGAGCCTACATCTGCCACTGGTGCAAAATTTACGTTAATTCCCATGTTTCTTAATGATTGTGCTGTTTTTACAGCCCATTTTCTAGCCTGATTAGGGTCATTTGTTGCTCCGATTTCCTGCTGTGATGGTGGAGGCGTAAGTGCTTCTGCCATACGCACTACATCACCGCCTTCTTCATCAATACCGATAAACAAAGGAACTTTTTGATTGGCATTATCCTGCAAATTTTTAGTAAGTATCTTTACCTGTTCCACTGACTGCATATTACGGTCAAACAGGATAATTCCTCCTATATGATATTGATTAAGCATATATACACTATCATCTGTTATATCTGTTCCATGTATACCAATCATCATCATCTGTCCGATTTTTTCTGTCAAGGACATAGAGGATACTATTTTATCTACTTTTTCATCAATACTTAAATTCTGTTCTGCTATTGTTTGAATATCTTGTTCAGTTGTTTTATCTTCAGCATTATTGAAAACATATTTATTGCTCAGAAAAAATCCTAATACAATACTACAGATTATTATTATACTGAAAATTATTTTTTTATACATAAAAATCCTTTCTGAAGTTACTGATTATCTTGAAACAATTCGTTCACTCTGTTTTTTTGCAGACATATCAACAATATGCCAACTGCCTGTCTTCTTACTGAGCAACGCAGTACATGCAAAAGTCTGTTCTTTTACACCGTTATTATATTTATCACGTGCTGTCAATATATAAGAAAAGGCAATTTCATCTCCGCTATCAGAAGTTACCTGCACATCGGAAATTTCATCAGATAATGTCGTTTTATATCCGTCTGCATAAACATCTAAACTTCCCATATGAGTCTGCATATCTGCTGATAATATATTATATGCTGCTCGCATATCATGTCTAGTAATTGCTGCATAATAATTATTAAGAACCTGTTTAGCTTCGTTCGCCGCATTACTGCTAAGAGCTGTTTCATCCGGTATACGGACGCTGATATAATTTACCTGATTATTTGATTTATTGATGGCAAAGCGAAGTATACCATTTTTACCATTATTAGACGCAAATGTATATTCATATAAAATCAAATCATTATAATCTGTTTTAGAATAATTATCACCATATTTATTCAACACATCTTGAAGATTAGAACCTTGATGAATACCTCTCTTTGTTTCAACAGCAGCACTATTTGACACTAGGCTGTCTACTTTCCCATCTTTTATACCGACCTGTATATCGCTGTAATTATAAAACTTATACATTCCATTATCGTCAATCCTTGTTTCTCTACCTAATATATTGTGCATTTGGTCAATAGAATAGCCTAATGCTACACCACCTAATGATAAATCTGAATCAGCTACGATGGCTTTCTTTTCATTGTTGGCAGATGAATTTTTATTATTTGATTGTGGCGTAATATATGTTGTCTTTACTTTTTTTGCTCCATCATTTTTATTACTATCATCATCTAACGCAAAACCTATTGACATAATTATGATTGCACCCAATACTATAAACTTTAATTTTTCAGGATATTTTTCTTTTGTAATAAAAATAACTAATAAACATATTATTCCAACAGGTATATACCAATATTCAATAATTAAACCAATTAGCCATGAAAAAAACATATATACAACTGTAATAATTACACCTGCGATTATTCCACTACTAATAAGCATTCCTAAGCAACCGTGCATTTCCGCTTCAGGACTACTTGATATCATTGTATGACTTTTCATATAAGCTAAAAAAACTATAATTGTTAAAATTATCCATATACCTATACCTATTATATCTAACATAATATTCACCTTTCTATTATTACTAATATAAAATTTTTATACTATTATCTGTTTTATAAACTAATCTTCAATGAAGACAATATAGTTTAATTTTACACGTCTCTTTATATTTGTTTGATATTATCGCTTAATTTCAAAAAATATAAAGTATTATACTGATTAGATAATTAACTAACAATAAATGTCTATATGTTAGTTGGTACAAATCCAACTTTTGTATTGTAAGTAATCAAGCCCAACTTAACAGCCATTGCTGCACATATATTATAAATTTTATTCTCACCTGTTTCTTCATAACCATATGGTGTAGGACGATAATTTAACAATCTATTAAAATTTAAATTATCAATAGATAACGGTTCAATAGTAAATAAATTATTCATTCCACCAGAAAAATCTTCATTTGCATCATATATAAAATGTACCGTATCAGTAGATAAATCTTTTACCACAGCAACATATATTTTTCTTTCTATAGTAGATACAGAAGAGCTTCTATTATCAATATAAGATTGTTTAGCAATACATGAGATAATGGATATTTCTTTTTCTTGTCTTTTTCCCGATGTTATTAATTCTATAGCATTAGGGTCTACAGAGCGCGAAATTATTGGACTAGCTGCAAATCCTCCATAAGCTTGCTTTATTAAAAAAGGAGTATTAAGTATATCATCCACAGATTTAGCACCTACTTGGTCTCCTATAGTTCCAACAGGATACGCATATGATATACTTGACATTAAAAATATGCTTAAAATAGATACTAAACTTATTAATAAATTTTTCATATAAAAAATCCTTTCATTTATAAATTACTAATTACAAATACATCTTTTTCAAATTATTAACCATATCCATATAAATTTCCTTACAGGATTTTGTATTTTTTTGTTCAAGATAATACAGGCAATCTTTTAAATAGTTATCCCAGATACTCTGATAAATTTCTTTAGCATTTGCAAGGCTATTAATTTTTTCTACAATTTTAGGCGCAATAGCATAATATTCTTCAATAAGCTGTTTTCCATCTGTTTGTTTGGATAACCAATTATCACGGAAACTTCTAAACATCTCAAGTTCATAGCAATTATCTGGTTTATTAAAACTATCACAAACAGCAGTTGTGATAAAACAGCCTTCGGATTGTTGATTATTACTTTCCTTTAATTGTTTTAAAGCATCTTTAGCATATGAGCTTATCTCACTATTATCCGAATTGGCGGCTCTTCTTAAATATTTTTCAGCAAGAGTATCATTTTTTATATCTTCATCAAGTAAATAAAGCGTACCTAACCCAAATGCAGCAAGAGCGTTATCACTATTGATAGATAATGCCTTTTCATATAATTGCTTAGCTTTAATATTGTCCTTCGGGAAATCGGTAGGTGTATCATCTTCCTGATATAAGGTGCCTAATTCTGCCGCTGTATCATCAGCATTATTCACCTCTATATCCTGATTATAATATTTAATAGCTGTATACCAGTCATTTTCCTCAAAAAAGATGTTGCCTAATTCTTTTAAAGCATTATGTTCATTCTGTTCTGCTGCTACTAGATACCATTGTTTGGCTTTATTTGTATTTCTTTTAATAAATTTTTCAAAATAGTACAATCTGCCTAATGTTAATGCAGAAATTCTTTCACCTTTAACAGCTGCTTTTTCATAATATTGAATGGCTTTATTTATATTAGAAGATTGTCGACATTCTCCTAATAAATATATATCTCCTAACGAAGACCAAGATTTCCAGTATCCTTTATTAGCTGCTTTTTGATATAATTTCATAGCTTTGTTGTAATTTACTCGATTAGAGTTTTCAGAACAATAATAGCTTGCTACTTCATGTATGATAAAAGGATCTTCTGATTTTTCCAGTTCATTAATACTTGCTGATATATTTTTATTTAAAATCGGAATATATTCTTCATTAATACTATAAAGACCTGAGCCTATCAAATGTATATCCGCTAATACGTAACCGCTATCACTTAATTGAGCAAATATATTAAAAGCAGATTCACCATCTTGTTGTACTTGACCATAGCCATATTCTAAAATCATTGCTGCTAAATAAGTTAATCTTGAATTTTCAGGACCTTCAATATTACTCATTTTATCAATGAGCTCATTCATTTTATAATTAACGAATAATCGCTCCATCTTTTGAGCTAATTCATCATTTTTAATATCTTCTTCTTGTTGTACTTGAGCAAAATCACTAAAGAAATCTCCACCTTCATTATCATCAATAACAATATCATCCGGTTCATCAATAATAATATCTTTCTCAACTGCTACAGTATCTTGATTAGAACCTTGAAGAGAATAACCGCATTCATGACAAAATTTTCCTTGTTTTACTATTTTAGCTCCGCAATTTGGACAGAATTTAAACATAATAATCTCCTTTTAATTTTATCTTAATTGTTTTTGTGGTAAACGAAGTGCTGTTTTAGCTATTTCTGCAAATATCGGTCCGCCATTCTCCGGTTTTCCTAAGTCAGTAATAGACATTCTACTCCAATCAACAATACCGCATTTTTGCCATTTGCCTTTATTTATACTTTCATAAATTTGATAAGCTTTACCGCCAATACCTTTTATCTGATACATTATTTTATTGATAATGCCGGATTGTTCATCTACTAAATCTGCACCAAATCTATTTTTGCTCCTATCAATCCAGATAGTATCATAATCTATAACTAAATTATTATTTTCATCTTGAGGTAAGGCTTTTTTATTTGAACTACCTTCGATAGATACGTTTGGTGTATTTACTTTTATATTATCATTTTTCTCTATAAATTTATTAACTACAACAGCACCTGCTATTATACCTGTAGTTATTACTGCTGCCTTCGCTATTGTTTTTGTTTTTTCATTATTTAATTTTTGCATTTCAACTTCTTTTTTATTATTCGAATCAATTACATCTGCTACTACATCTAATGCTGCTCCTAATAAATTTGCTGTTATAAAACCCATTTTTAATAACTCCTTTTTCTGATTCTAAATTATTAATAAATTATATTCTGTATTTTAACGCCTAAAACATCGGCGATTTTCATTATCACACAAAGGCTTCCACCTGTTGGATTTTTTCCTCTCTCCAGCCGTGAAAGATACGATACTGTTATACCCACCGTTTTTGCCAAGTCTTCTTGCGTCATGCTGTTCAGTTTTCGATAGTACGTGATTTTAGCAGCTATCTTCAATAATTGTTCTTCGCTCAGTTGCAAATTGCTTTTCTTATAGCGTCGTGCCATTTTTATTACCCCATGATTATTTTTTTATTGGAGTCTACTAAATCATCAATACTGATATCCAGTTCTTTGGCAATATCATTTACGACCGGCAAGGAAACGCAATTCGATACAAGACCGCTTTCAATCTTGGCTATATAGCTTAAACTGACACCTGTTCGCTCTGCCAACTGTGCCTGAGTGTATCCTTTTAACCGCCGAAAACAGGATATCTTCGTTCCTAATGCTTTATTATCAATTTTATGAATCATGTCTGCTCCCTCCTTATATATAATTATGACAAGTTTTTTGTAAATTGGAATTGACCAATAGTGAAAGAATATTCCTAAATAGTGAACAAATAAGCACTTTAAATAACTATATAAATATTTGGAGGAATAGAACCGAACACTTACCTTTG
>USIX01000127.1 GCA_900554895.1 uncultured Megamonas sp.
AAAATTTTGTTCATGCCGAATATAGAAAGGCACGAGCCAAATTCCAAGTGTTTCGCGCCATTTTACCGACTGGATTTATAGAAAAGTTACGAAGATTTGCCCAGTGCAGCGATAGCGAAACGTTAAAAGGTTTTTTTATGATAGCTCTTACGATTTATCGTTTAGAGATATCTTATACCTTTAGGTGATTTTTAGTTCGTTTTTCTTTTGACCTTTCAAAAGAAAAATGAACGATAAATAGAAATTGTAAATTTGTATACTAAATGCTTGCAAAAAATTATTCGATATGGTAAGGTATTAATCAACGACTTGAATATAAAAAATACGACGAAGAGGACCAGTAGGAATTTTGGACTTTACAGAGAGCTGTTGATTGGTGCAAAACAGTAGGGATTATTTTCTGAACTCACCTCGGAGTAGCCAACTGAAAGCATTCGCAAGTAGGATAGGCCGGAGCCTTACCGTTATAAAGGATACGAGTGCATGTGATTATTTCGGCTATTCACATGAATAAGAGTGGTAACGCGTAAGTAGAAGCTTTCGTCTCTAAATGAGATGAAAGCTTTTTTTATTTATAAAACAGTAAATGGAGGAATACATCAATGATGAACGTGAATAAATACACTAAAGGTTATTTTATGCCACCTGTTATAGATATGAGCTGGGCACAAAAAGAATATCCCGATAAAGCTCCGATTTGGTGCAGTGTAGACCTTCGCGACGGTAATCAGGCACTCATTATTCCGATGAGCCTTGATGAAAAAATAGAATTTTACAAGCATTTGGTAGCTATCGGCTTTAAAGAAATCGAAGTCGGTTTCCCGGCAGCTTCCGAAACTGAATACGAATTTTTGCGCACACTGGTGGAAAAGAATTTAATTCCTGATGATGTAACGGTACAGGTGCTGACACAGGCGCGTGAACATATCATAAAAAGAACGTTTGAAGCCCTGGACGGTGTAAAAAATGCGATTGTACACGTATATAACTCTACTTCCGTAGCACAGCGTCAGCAGGTATTCAGAAAATCCAAAGATGAAATCAAAAAAATCGCAGTTGACGGTGCCATTATGTTAAAAGAGCTTACAGAACAGGCCAAAGCCAATTATCGATTTGAATACTCACCTGAAAGTTTCACCGGAACTGAGCCTGAATACGCTCTTGAAGTCTGCAATGCCGTACTCGATATCTGGAAACCGCAGCCTGACAGAAAAGCAATCATTAATCTGCCGGCAACAGTTCAGATGTCCATGCCGCATGTATATGCTTCACAGGTGGCGTATATTTCGCAAAATCTTAAATACCGTGACAATGTTGTCTTATCACTTCATCCGCATAACGACAGAGGTACCGGCGTAGCCGACTCTGAAATGGGCCTTTTAGCCGGAGCTGACCGCATAGAAGGAACTCTGTTCGGCAACGGCGAACGTACCGGCAATGTCGATATCATAACGGTTGCCATGAATATGTTTGCACTAGGTGTCGACCCTAAACTGGATTTTTCCAATATGACGCAGCTCATCGATATGTATGAAAAAGTAACCCGCATGCACGTTTACGACCGTCAGCCGTATTCCGGCAAACTCGTATTTGCAGCTTTCTCCGGTTCACATCAGGATGCTATCGCCAAAGGCATGAAATGGCGTGAAGAAAAAAATGAACCGCACTGGACCGTGCCGTATCTTTTAATTGACCCTGAAGATGTTGGACGTCATTATGATGCTGACGTTATCCGCATCAACAGCCAATCCGGTAAAGGCGGCGTCGCTTATGTAATGGAACAGAATTACGGTCTTGACATGCCGAAAAAAATGCGTGAAGACTTCGGCTACTGCGTAAAAAGCGTTTCCGACCATAAACACAAGGAACTCATGCCGGATGAAATTTATCAGATTTTCCAAGATACGTATGTAAATGTGGAAGAACCGTATAAACTGATTGATTTCTCGCTTGCCAAACAATCGGACGGTTCAATGAAAGGTCAAATTCATATCAGCGTACACGGCGAAGATATGGTTATAGAAGGTGCCGGAAACGGCCGTTTGGATGCCGTAAGCAATGCACTGCAGCAGAATTTCGGCATTAAATACACAGATTTAATCTACAGCGAACATGCAATGGAAATAGGTGCTACTTCCCGCGCCATGAGTTATATCGGCATTACCGGTGAAGACGGCCATATCTCATGGGGCGCCGGCATGGATACGGATATCATTACATCTTCCGTTAAAGCACTTATCAGCGCCATCAACCGCATGGAACATTAAGATAATAAAAAACATCTTTTATTGAATAAAAATAATTTGGAGGGATATTCCATGGGAATGACAATGACAGAAAAAATTCTGGCAAAACATGCCGGAGTTTCTCAGGTTACACCGGGACAGCTCATTACCTGCGACCTTGACATGGTGCTGGCAAATGACGTAACGGCTCCGCCTGCCATCAAAGAATTTGAAAAAATCGGTAAACCCGTATTCGATAATACGAAAATCGCACTCGTACCGGACCACTTTACACCGAATAAAGATATAAAATCAGCCGGTCTTTCTAAAATCGTTCGTGATTTCGCTCACAAACACAATATTGTAAACTATTTTGAAGTAGGCCGTGTCGGCATTGAGCATGTTATCCTGCCGGAAAAAGGCATCGTAGCTCCTGGTATGCTCACTATCGGCGCTGATTCTCACACCTGCACATACGGTGCACTCGGCGGTTTTTCCACTGGCGTTGGCTCCACTGACCTCGGTGTGGCACTCGCTACAGGTCAGGCATGGTTCAAAGTTCCGGAAAGCATAAAAGTAAACATTACCGGCAAAAAACCTGCTAATATCTGCGGCAAAGACGTAATGCTCACTTTAATCGGCATGATTGGCGTGGACGGCGCACTTTACAAAGCACTGGAATTTGCAGGCGACGGCATAAAAGAACTTTCCATGACAGACCGCCTTACCATCGCCAATATGGCTATTGAAGCTGGTGCTAAAAACGGCATATTCCCAGTTGATGAAAAAACGCTTGAATATGTAAAAGACCGCGTAACAAAACCGTATGAAATCGTAACCGCCGACGATGATGCAGCATACTGCCAGACAGTAGAAATCAATCTTTCCGAATTAAAACCGGTTGTAGCATTCCCGCATCTGCCGGAAAATACCCATACAGTTGAATCTATAAAAGAACCAATCACTATAGACCAGGTTGTCATCGGTTCCTGCACGAACGGCAGACTGGAAGATTTGGCAATTGCCGCTTCCATCTTAAAAGGACATAAAGTCCATCCGCATGTGCGCTGCATTATTATTCCGGGCAGCCAGCAGGTATATCTTGATGCAATTCATGCCGGTTATGTCGACATATTTATTGAAGCCGGAGCAGCCGTGAGCACACCGACCTGCGGACCTTGCCTCGGTGCTCATATGGGTATCATGACGGCTGGTGAACGCTGCGTTTCCACTACAAACCGAAATTTCCGCGGCCGTATGGGACATGTTGACAGCGAAGTTTATCTGGCAGGCCCGTTCGTTGCGGCAGCCAGTGCAATTTTAGGCAGAATAGCCGCTCCTGAGGAGGTTAAATAACATGGCAGAAAAATTAGAAGGAAAAGTTTGGCGCTACGGCGATAATATTGATACGGACGTAATCATTCCGGCCCGTTATCTGAACTCATTCGACCCGAAAGAGCTCGCCTCCCACTGCATGGTGGACATTGATGAAACCTTCGCTTCCAACGTACAGGCAGGCGATATCATGGTCGGCGGAAAAAACTTCGGCTGCGGCTCTTCCCGCGAACATGCGCCTGTTGCTATTAAAGCCAGCGGTATTACCGTTGTAATCGCTGCAAGTTTCGCCCGTATTTTTTACAGAAACAGTATCAATACCGGTCTTCCTCTTCTGGAAATAGGCGATGATGTAGAAAAAATTCATGCTGGAGACAAACTGCGTGTTGACCTCTCCACCGGCACTATTGAAAACCTGACGACAGGCGATATCTTCCATGCTGTTCCATTGCCTGGCTTCGTTCAGGAAATTGCTGAAACAGGCGGGCTTATAAACTATATTAAACAGAAAGGTTAATTCGCATGAGCAGAAAAATCGTTGTTATTCCCGGCGACGGTATCGGCGGTGAAATTACCGACAGCGCTGTAGCCGTATTAAAAAAAGTATCGCAAAAATACAATCTTGATTTAGAGTTTGAAACACACCCGGCAGGCGGCACTGCCTATGATTTATGCGGCACGCCTCTACCTGACGAAACATTAAATGCCGCTAAAGCCGCCGATGCTGTACTGTTCGGCGCAGTGGGCGGTCCGAAATGGGATAATGTAGACCCGGCGCTTCGCCCGGAAAAAGCCGTCTTAGGTCTCAGAAAAGGTCTCGGTCTGTATGCCAATCTTCGCCCGGTCAAAGTTGCCGATGCCCTCGTTGAATATTCACCGCTTAAAGAAAATATCGTCAAAGGCACTGATATTTTAATCGTACGCGAATTAATCGGCGGTATCTATTTCGGCGATAAATGTGAAAGTGAAATCCATAACGGTGCAGAACGTGCTTGGGATTTGGAAAATTATTCCGTACCGGAAGTTGAACGCATTGTCGAATTTGCCATGGAAGCTGCCAAAAAGCGCAAAGGCAAAGTAACGTCCGTAGATAAATCCAATGTTCTTGCCACCTCCAGACTTTGGCGGCGCACTGCGGCAAAAGTTGCCGAAAAATATCCTGACGTTATACTCGACAATCTCTATGTTGACAACTGCGCTATGCAGCTTGCCATCAATCCCACTCAGTTCGATGTCATTGTAACAGGCAATCTCTTCGGCGATATTTTAAGCGATGAAGCAGCCGTTCTGAGCGGCTCCATCGGCATGTTGCCGTCAGCCAGCATCGGACTTTCTACCAGTCTTTACGAACCGATTCACGGCAGCGCGCCGGATATTGCCGGTAAAGGTATTGCCAACCCTCTTGCCACTATTTTGTCTGCTGCAATGCTGTTGCGCTACTCATTAAATGAAGATGCAGCGGCTAGCGATATTGAACAAGCTGTAGAAAAAGCATTGGCACAGGGTTATCGTACACCCGACTTATATAAAGAAGGCTTCAAAAAAGCTGATACTGAAACTATGACAACAGCCGTTTTAAATAATATACAATAATTCTCAAATAGATAAAATCTATATTAATATCGATTTTATTTATAAAGTTGTTGACAAATATTATAAAATTTACTATAATCTGTTTGCTAGGACTTATATACATTCTTTACTCACCCCTTAGTTTTAATGCTAAGGGCTTTTCTTTTTTTATCAGCAAATAAAAAACCGGACATTATTTGTCCGGTTTATTTTTTTCTATAGCTACCCTTTGCGGATAACGGCGATAATTAAGCGGTGTATCATTATAAACTTTCCTGAACTGATGGCAAAAAGCCGATATATCGCTGAACCCGCAATACTCGGCAATCTCTGCAATAGATTTATCACTGCTTTCCAATTTGTTAACTGCTGTTTTTAAGCGGAAATCAAGCAGATATTTTTGCGGCGATACACCGCATTCTTTCATAAACAACCGATATAAATACGTTCTGTCAATTTTCAGATACATTGCTATATCATTTATTGATATACCGTTGCCAAAATTTTTATAGATAAAATCTATCGCTCTTTCTACATAAATAGACTTTATATTATCCTTCTTCCATATTTTTTTCATTTGCGCAAAAAAATTATACAACTGACTGAGTAATTTATATTCATTATGCTTATTCTTCTCAAACGAAAAAATAAATTTTAAAAGTACATCCTGCACCACACCGCTCTTATCATAAAACAGTATATTTTCCTTAGAAAAACCGCAACTGCTTAAAATCGTTTCCACTTCATAACCGTCTATGCAAATCCAGCAATATTCCCACGGATTTTCTTTATCCGCCTGATAAGTCGCAATGACGCCCGGCATTATTAAAAATATAGTATTTTGACTTATCTCGTAACATTTATCATTAATCCACAAACGCCCTTTTCCTGCTGTAACATAATGTAAAAGATAATGCTGCCTCACAGCCGGCCCAAACTTATGACCGGCACAGCATACTTCCCAACCGCCGTAATACAGATTGAGTGCATGACCCAAATTGGACGGATTATTAAAATCCACGAAAATTTCTCTTTTCTCCATAAAAATCCCTACCATATCGCTTTATTGTACTTCACATTATAGCACGAAGCCAAAATCAGCAAAATATTTCTATTTATCGTTCATTTTTCTTTTGAAAAGTCAAAAGAAAAACGAACCAAAAAGAAAAAACCTTTTAACGTTTCGCTATCGCTGCACTGAGCAAATCTTCGTAACTTTTCTATAAATCCAGTCGGTAAAACGGCTCGAAACACTTGAAATTTGGCTCGTGCCTTTGACTTCTTAGCAAGAAATAAAACCGAGCTGTCAGCACT
>USIX01000128.1 GCA_900554895.1 uncultured Megamonas sp.
TCACGATGTAAATGTTTTGCCAAACCTAAAATAACTGACTGAGCCAATGCAGAAACCGCCGCACATACAATATCCTGACCGTATGCGCCCGCTCCTGCATGTCCTTCCACGGAAAGACCGATGATTTTTTCGTCATCCTGACGCATTACAGATATTTTAATCATTATGCTTCGATTTTTTCAATAGTTAATTTAGTGAACGGCTGACGATGACCCTGGCGACGACGATAGTTTGCTTTAGCTTTGTATTTGAAAACGAGGATTTTTTTAGCTTTATCCTGTTTTTCAACTTTAGCTGTGATTTTAGCTCCTTCAACAACCGGAGTACCAACTTTAACATCTGCATCATTTACAACTGTTAAAACCTGGTCAAAAGTTACAACATCGCCTTCGTTAGCAGCGATTTTTTCAACAGTGATAACATCACCTTCGCTAACGCGGTACTGTTTGCCACCTGTCTGGAAAATAGCGTACATTAAATTTACACCTACCTCTTAAAATACTCGCCAATTACGGTTAACCATACGGTTATTAATACCTTCTTGTGCGGTTGGTAACCTTAATTTCTAAGGTTTACATCTTGAAATTTTATCATAATCAATAGCTTCATGTCAATATGTTCATTTTTCTTTGATGTAAATAAAAACGAACCAAAAAGAAACATTTTTTACGTTTCGCTTACGCTGCACTGGGCAAGCCTTCGTGGCTTGTATACGAATACAGCCGATACAACGGCTCGAAACGCTTGGAATTTGGCTCGTGCCTTTAGTTTTCAGCAGTAACTAAAAATGAGCTGAAGGGCACTGTAGTTTGCTAATCATATCAGAATTTTATTCCACATTTAGAGTGTTTTCACGGTAGCTAAGCCGTCAGGCAAACTATTAAAAAGAAAAATTTTTAAATGCGGTTTTAGTTCAACTGTTTAAGCAACGCGAGTTTTGAACGTTGCAGATAAAAATTTTTCTTTTTAAAGTGAAAATCTCTAGTGGTGCACGAACTAAAAGCATTTCTTTTTCGGCAACTTTTCTTTGTGCCATCAAAGAAAAATTGCCCGGCGCAATATAAGAATAAATTTAGAATTAAATCTTTTCATATTATATTGTGCCGAACTGGCACTTTCCTTAAATTAGTTTATTATTTTTCTTTGCGTCAAAGAAAAATGAACATATTGTATAATATTTGTTTTTTGTTTTATAATAGATAAAAGATTTTACTATTATAAGGAGGAAATTTTTTTGGCTAAACAATCATTTTATATAACTACGCCTATTTACTATCCTAGTGCAAAACTGCATATCGGTCATGCCTACTGCACGACTATTGCCGACAGTATTGCACGGTATAAACGTTTATCCGATTTTGACGTATTTTTCCTGACAGGTTCTGACGAACACGGACAGAAAATCGAACAGAAAGCTCAAGAACAAGGTGTTACACCGATTGAATACGTGGACAAAATCGTTGCCGGATTCCAAAACTTATGGAAACGCCTGAACATTTCCAATGACGATTTTATCCGCACTACCCAAAAACGCCATGAAAAAGTGGTACAGGAAGTTTTCCGCCGCATTTATGAAAAAGGCGATATTTATAAAGGTGCATATAAAGGCTTATACTGTACGCCGTGCGAAAGTTTCTGGCTGGAACGCCAGCTTGTAGACGGCAAATGTCCGGACTGCGGCCGTGAAGTAAAAGAAGTTGCCGAAGAAGCATATTTCTTCAAAATTTCCAAATATGCCGACCGTCTGCTTAAATATATTGAAGAAAACCCTGATTTCATTCAGCCTGTATCACGCCGCAATGAAATGATTAATTTCATCAAACAGGGACTTGACGATTTGTGCATTTCCCGCACATCATTCGACTGGGGCATTCCTGTGCCTATCGACCCGAAACATGTTATCTATGTCTGGTTTGACGCGCTTACCAACTATCTGACACCGATTGGCTATCTGGACGACCCGGAAAAATTCCAGAAATTCTGGCCGGCCGACCTGCATCTTGTCGGCAAGGAAATCGTCCGCTTCCACACGATTATCTGGCCGATTATTTTAATGGCGCTTGATTTGCCACTGCCGAAAAAAGTATACGGACACGGCTGGCTCGTTGTTGACGGCGATAAAATGTCCAAATCGAAAGGCAATGTCGTTGACCCTATCGGCCTGATTGATGAATTCGGTGCCGATGCCATCCGTTATTTCCTGCTGCGTGAAATAAACCTCGGACAGGACGGAAATTTCTCCCGTGATGCACTTATTCAGCGCATAAACTCCGATTTAGCAAATGATTTAGGCAATCTTCTGCACCGCACACTCAGCATGATTAACAAATACAATAAAGGTATTATCGAACAGCCCGGCGATATTCGTCCTGTTGACCAGTCGCTCATTGACGACGCAGTGAAAACCGTTGCCGACTATAAAAAATACATGGACGATATGAAACTGAGCGACAGTATTAAAACGGTATGGGCATTCATCAGCCGCAGCAATAAATATATCGATGAAACGGCTCCGTGGGTACTCGGCAAGGACGAAAACAGAAAAGCCGAACTCAACCGCGTACTTTACGATTTGGCGGAAAGCCTGCGCATTATCAGCGTCATGATTGAACCGTTCATTCCGGTTACGGCCCGCAAAATGTGGAACCAGCTCAATATTGCCGAAAAATTTGAAGATGTACGTATCAGCGATATCGAAACATGGGGCAAAACTGTAATCGGTACAAAAATCAATAAACCGGAACAATTATTCCCGCGTATTGAAATCGAAGAAGAAAAACCTGCACAGCAGCCGAAAGTTCAACAAAAAAAAGAAACGAAAAAAGTCGAACCTGCTGCTGAAGACGATAATATGATTAAAATCGACGATTTTGCCAAAGTTGACTTACGCGTAGCGGAAATCGTTGCAGCAGAACCGGTACCGAAAACGGAAAAACTCTTAAAATTGCAGGTTTCTCTCGGTGATGAAGAAAGAACTGTTGTATCCGGCATCGCTAAATTCTACAAACCGGAAGATTTAATCGGTAAACATGTAATTCTCGTTGCCAACTTAAAACCGGCCAAGCTGCGCGGCGTAATGTCGCATGGTATGCTGCTGGCTGCCTCTAAAGGCGACGAGCTGCAAATCGTGGAAACTTCCATGCCTGTCGGCAGTAAGGTGAAATAAAATGCTCGTAGATACTCATGCTCATCTCGATGATTTAAAATATGAAAACGACCTTGATGAAGTAGTCACTCGTGCCGGACAGTACGGCGTAACGCGCATTATATCCATGGGTGATACTATGGCAGCTTCCTTAAATGCCGTAAAAATCGCCGAAAAATACGAAGGAGTCTTTGCCGGAGCCGGCGTTCATCCGCAAGAGGCATTAACTCTGATGGACGGCGATTACGACAGACTGGCACAGCTTATGACACTGCCAAAGGTAAAAGTTCTGGGTGAAATCGGTCTTGACTACTATTATGAAAATGCTTCGCGCGAAAAACAGCAGGAAATTTTCATCCGTCAGCTCGATGTTGCACGTCAAATGCACATGCCGGTCAGCATTCATGACCGTGATGCACACGGCGACACGATGGCAATCCTGAAAAAAGAAGGCAAAGGCTTGACAGGTTCTATTCACTGTTTTTCCGGAAGCTGGGAAATGGCGAAAGAACTGTTAAAAATGGGCTGGTTTCTCGGCGTAGACGGTCCTCTCACATTCAAAAATGCGGCAAAACTGCCGGAAATAATTGCAAAAATCCCGCTCGACAGACTTCTGCTCGAAACAGACAGCCCGTATCTTGCACCTGTACCGAAACGCGGTCGGCGCAATGAACCGGCCTATGTAAAATATATAGCCGAAAAAGTGGCGGAAATCCGCAATATTTCTTTTGAAGAAGTAGCACAGCAGACAACATTCAATGCAGTAAATCTGTTCAATCTGAATTAAAAAAAAGCCCTGCTCGGATAAATATTCGGGCAGGGCTTTTTGTATATTTTTTCCATGTAAATCTGTCTTTTACGATAAGAAATACAATTTTTCAACCATTGAATAAAATCCGCTTCATACAAAACAAAATCCTTATGTTTCAAGGCTTTACGCAAGTTTTACATTTACATTTTTACAATGAAAAATGTTACATATTTATGTAAAAATTTGACAAAAGTGTAAAATCTTGGTATAATTAATTCCCGAAAAGGAGGAGTTCAATGGATTTAAGAAACCTATTCAGCCATGATGCTGCAAAACGTAAACTGACAATCGTCTTTGTTCTGTGTTTTGTAGCGGCTACGTTAACAGGTTTTGTCAGTACAAACAAAAATGTTACAGTTGTAGCCGATGGCAATCAGAAGGTAATCAGTACGGTCTATAATAATCCAAAGAGTATATTAAAACAAGCAGGTGTCAATTTACAGGAAAATGACGATTTCAGCGTATCCACCGGTGATGTGAAGGATAATTCCGTTATCACTGTAAATCGTGCCGTTCCCGTAAGTATTGAAATTGATGGAAAAACAAAAACTATTAAAACCGCTAAAAAAACAGTAGGTGAATTAATATCTTCATTGAATTTGAATGAAGATAAGTATTTTGTCGACCAGGATAAAAATGCTCAGATAAATACCAACTCCAAAATCAAAGTATTAAACGTATCAACTAGATTAGTATTAAAAGATGAAGTTCAGCCATATAACGTAATAAAAGAACCAGATAGTTCCTTAATCAAGGGAATTGAAGAAGTAGAACAAGAAGGTAGAAACGGTCTCAATCGCTTGCTGGTAAGGGAAAGATACCATAACGGCGTAAAAATCAACGAAGAAGTCGTACAGACGTCCCAGCTCGTCCGTGCCAAAGACAGAATCGTGCGTGAGGGCATTGCCGAACCGATAGCACAAAAAACAGTCGGTCTGCGTTCCTATTCGCAGGTGCTGTATATGGAAGCCAGTGCTTACCTGCCGTATGACGGCGGTGGCGGCGGCTATACCGCATTAGGCATTCCGGCACGTTATGGCGTAGCGGCAGTCGACCCTAATGTCATCCCGCTTGGTACTCGTTTATATATTCCAGGTTATGGTGAAGCTATTGCAGCTGATACCGGCGGAGCCGTAAACGGTTACACGATTGATTTATGTATGGAAGATTACACCCAGGCCATGAGCTTCGGCCGTCGCGGTGTAGAAGTTTATATCTTAGATTAAATGAATAAATTGAGTCTGTATCAAAAGATACAGGCTTTTTTTATGGAAATTCTTTCTTTTGCAGTTTATTTTTGTTATACTTAACAAATAAAAATTAAAGAATAAGAAGGATTTTATTTTTATGATAAAAGAAGTATTGATTGTTGAAGGAAAAATGGATGTTGTGGCAATCAACAAAGCCGTTGAAGCCGACTGCATCATCACGGAAGGTTTTAACCTTCTGCCGCGAACAATAAAAAACATAAAAGCCGCTTATGAAAAAAGAGGCATTATTATTTTGACCGACCCGGATTTTGCCGGTGAACGTATTCGTTCTTATCTTACGAAACGGTTTCCCAAGGCAAAACACGCTTTTATTCCTGTAGAGGAAGCTACGGCGCATAATGATATCGGCGTGGAACAGGCAAGCCCTGCCTCTATCCAAAAGGCACTGGCTAAAGTCCGCACAGCAGATTGGCAGCCGTCCAATGAATTCAGTGCAGCCGATTTGATTTTGAACGGACTCAGCGGCTCAGACAGTGCCAGTATCCGCCGCGGTAGACTCGGAGCTGTCCTCGGCATCGGTTTTGCCAATGCCAAAACTTTTCTGCGCCGCTTAAATAACTACGGTGTATCAAGAGAAGAATTTGAGAATGCCTTAAAAACATTGGACAAAGATACTGAATAAAAAACGGAGGATTTTAATGAAACAACCGATTATAGCGGATAAAAAAGTTACAAAATATATTTTACAGCGTTTCGGTCTGCATATGAGCAAACGACTGGGACAAAACTTCCTGATTGATGCCGGCATAGTGCAGGGCATCGTTGATGCAGCGGATATACAGCCGGGTGATAAAGTGCTGGAAATAGGCCCGGGTATCGGCACGCTCACTCAGGCACTTTGCGAAGCAAAAGCCGATGTAACATGCGTGGAACTGGATAAACGCCTGCCGGAAATACTGTCTCATGCGGTCTTTTATCCGTACAGGCCGCTATCAGGAAAATAGTGTCCACTTCCTCCCCGGAATGCCACAATACCGCTTTGTCCAGACGCACCACTGCAATCCCTGAATGCCGCACATCCTTCGGGCTTCCATGGGGAATGGCAAAGCCGAATCCCACTTCGGTGGATACTGCCATTTCCCTTTTTATTACAGAATCCACAAACCCGTCCGTCACATGAAAGCTTTACAGCCAGTTTTTGATGCG
>USIX01000129.1 GCA_900554895.1 uncultured Megamonas sp.
GGAACTCCGGTCTTTACAAGCCGATTTACAAATTGTAGTTGTGTGGAATTGTATAGAGGAGGATTTTTATGAATTTTATTGTATATCCTGTTCAAGCTGAAATTGTTGGAATTTGCGATATAGTTAATATATGTGGAATTGTATAAAGGAGGATTTTTATGAATTTTATTGTGTGTCCTGTTCAAGCTGAAATTTTTGGTGCTTGTGATGCAATTGATATTTGTGGCTGGAATTAATATTAAATAATTATATAAGGCTGTCGTATATATTATACGACGGCTTTTTATATAGAAATGGGAGTGTTTTTATGGATTTACAAGTTATGCAAAATGCATTGGATTGGTCATATGATAAAGCTATAAATGGAGTCCCTTGACTTGATAGTGCAAGAGAATTAGCAGAAGATTATTTAAATGAAGATGAGTGTTTAAATGAACAAGTTGATTCATTAATTCGTTGGCAAAATGCTAAATGTGCTACTTCTGGATTTATAACTAATTTGGGAGGAGTGTTAACTTTACCAGTAGCAATTCCTGCTAATATAGGAAGTACATTATATGTACAGTTAAGAATGATAGCTGCTATTGCATATATGGGAGGATATGATTTAAAAAATGATAAAGTTAAAACTTTAGCATTTGTATGTTTATGTGGAAATAGTGCTACAAAGGTTGCAAAAAATTTTGGTATACGAGTGGGGACTGCTTTAACAGAACAATTTATAAAAAGTATATCTACAAGTACAATTAAACAAATTAATAAAGCAGTAGGAATGAAACTTATTACTAAATTTGGAGAAAAGGGAGCAATTTCTTTAAGTAAAGGAATTCCTATTGTTGGTGGCTTAATCGGTGGAACAATAGACGGTATTGCTTGTAATACAATTGGTAATGTAGCTAAAGAAATGTTTATAAATAAATAAGGATTTGATAAAATGGCAGATAAACGAATAGAATATATGTGCAGTTATTGTGGTAAAAAAGAAATTCGTAATACATCAATGGGGCGACCACTTCCGGGAAAATGTCCGAGAAAATCAGGTAATAAGCCGCATACGTGGACAATAAATCGACATCTAAACTAAGTTAAATTTTAAAATCGCTGAATGTGTAGTGGAAATACTATATATTCAGCGATTTTTGTTAATGCTACTTAGAATAAAAAATGCAAAATTGTACTGACAGTACACCGAAAAGGCTGTTTTATTGGATAAAATAATTATAAAGCAAATTTATGAAGCGGGGTTTTAGCAATGTTTGAAGCAGAATATATTCAAATCGGCTGTAAGGTGGCTTATTATCGTAAAATGAAGAAATACACGCAGAAGGAGCTGGCGGCAAAGGCAAAAATCAGTGTGTCATATCTGTCACGGATTGAAAGAGGTGCTTATAAACACGGAGTGCCAATATCCACTTTTTTGCAGATAGCTGAAGCACTTGATGTACATATTAGTGAATTTTTTAAGGAATTATAGGTTTTATTTTGAAAGGATGATTGATATGAAATACGTAAAAATTTTATTTTTAATGGTATGTATGATATTTTGTATGACGGCGGTAAGTTTTGCCGGTTCATTTCAGGTGGCGGAAACGAAAAGCGGTACAATAACAAGTAACGGCGTCAGCGGCTCTTTTACGGAAAACGGATACGATATACAGATTGCGTTCGTGCCGTCGGGCTCACAGATGACCATGTACGTAGGAAAAGATAATGATGTTATATATAAAGCAGATTTTTCGTATCATAAGTATCTACGCATTGACCAGGTATATGACAGCACATACGGCAAATATGCCTATATTATAATGTGTGCTGACAATATGGACGGTAGCGGCGGTTTTGTTTATTTAATGGGCTATGATGAAGTAAAAGACGCATGGCAGCTTTACGTAAATCCGGCAAATTATTATAATCCGTTTGGAAGTTATGCCGATACACATATGTATGTATCAAACGGCGACATAGTTTTATCTTATTATCTGCTGAGTAAACATCCGCAAGTACAGGAATATCATTTCTTCTGAGATAATAGCAGTAACTGGTTCGGTTACAGAGATTACGGCATTGTACAGCACTGATTTGTGTAATTATCGGCCGCTGAATATAAATGTATTCAGCGGTCTGCCCCAATAAACTGAAAGGAATGTATATGAACAGGAAATGTAATAAGTTATGGGCTTTAATCTGTATTTTATCGTGTTTTCTTATAAGCGGCTGTGCTGACGGACAGTTCGGATTGACTTTTAATAAGGACGGTACGATAACGCAGAAAAATTCGCTTGAAATTCAACAGAGTTATAAGGATTTAGGCAATTACTTCGGACAGACTACGGACGATATTATTCTGGAGCAAAAACGGGAGGATATGCAGGACGGTTTTATCGTTGATGACATTCCGAACGGATATACAGCGACAAAAACATATATGCCTGAAGAGTTGGCCGGAATAAAATTTTTTCAGCCGAATGAAAAAGCCGACGGTCTGCAGATAAAAAAAGGCTTTTTATATGATTATTATTCTATTGATGCATATATAAAAGGACAGTACCAGCCATTGCCGCAGGCTGACTATGCGGTGGATATACCGAGCTTTTTTTCACCGAGTATTCAGATGAATATCTGGGATTATCTGGAATATCGCCGGCAGGCGGAAGCGGAAGCACGTCAATTAAATGAAATATCCAATCAGATGGTAAAAGCCGCTATCGGGTCAATGAATTTGAATTTGGTGATAAATGTGCCGTATGCCGTCGATTATACGAATGCGGATAATTTGAGCAATGACAATAAAACCCTGACATGGAATGTGAAGCCGATATTTTTGGAAGGCAAGGATTTAGTGGTAAAAGCTAAGTTCAGAATTTATCATGAAAAGACGATTATAGCTTTAATTGTTATCGGCGCTGTTTTAGTGATAACGGCTGTTGTTCTTTTTGTGCTGGGATTTGTTAAGAAAAATTCGCCAAAGCAGAAAATATTTTTTATCACGGCAGGAGCAATAGCGGTATTTGTTACGAGTTTTGGCATTTATGTTAATTATACCATAAACTATCCGCCTGTACTGACGAAGGAGGACCGGCTCGTTTCAGTTTTAGAAACTTCCAAACAGGAAGCAAAATCGGATACGGAACAATCAAATAAAATAGAACCTGTTTTAAAGGAACAAGACGAATTTTTGACGAAGGCGAATGAAGTTTTACAGAGCAAAAATTCAATTTATAAATTGTCAGCGGTTTCCAAATTTGATGAAGAAGGATTTTTCGGTCTGGATACGAGTAAAGGTGTAACTTTTGTCATTTATGATAAAAAGGATGACATGATTGCACGTGTAAATTATGATAGAATATTGTTAAAGCCGAGAGACAATAAATATAAAACAATAGATAAGCATATGCCGCTTATTTTTAAAATGTATATAGAAAATGACAATAAAACCGGTGAAGATAGTAAATTGGGTGTATGGAACGGTAATGTGCATATGGTTCCTATTTATGCTTTATTTGAAGTTGATGCAAATAATGATATTGTTCCGGGTATGCTTTATTCCGCCCAGGGAGAAAATCCTTCGCATTATCAGGGGGTATTGAAGGAACAGAAAAATGTCAATCTGGCAAATATAGTGCTTACACATGCAGACAGCCTGAATGAAGACATTATAAAGAGAAATATTTCCCTGCCGTAAGTTTAAAGGAGGTAATGTTTTGTATGAAAAAGTTAATTGTTTTTGTTGTTGCTGTATTTATGATGATGGTATCGACGGCGATGGCTTCGCCGTATCCAGAACATCTAAACGGCGATTCGAACTATATTTTATGTGACGGGCATATGGGTAGTGCATGGTATGTGGACAGAAGTTCGCTCAATGTGCAGAAATATGCTCCGCCTCAGTATATAATCGCCGTTAATGTGGTTACGGTAAATGATGCCGATAAAGGAAATACAGCGATTTCTAAAGTTAAGACGTATCGGTTTTTCTATAATTCGGATTTTGTCAGAATGTATATAGACCGCAATTTGAACGATAACTGGAGTTATATCAATCCGGACGGGTCCTGGGCGGAAACGGGTATTGTCATGCCGACAGGAGAGATTGCATTTGCACTGGCATACGGTTATAAATTCTATGGTACTTTTGGCGATGAATTTTACGATAGAATATAATTGGGGAAGAAAGTAATTTTACGGGCTATAACAAAATATTTTCTTTGTTATAGCCTGATTTTATGTTACGATAAATATCGTTTTTGTTTTAATGATGTGGTTAAACGGTAATATCGAATTGATGTAAAGTTTTGGAATGATGGTATATGAAGATTGATTTTTAATGGTGTGCTGGATGATTATAAAAAGATAGGGTTTTGCATATGAGTAGAGATGTACAATTATTTTTGAACACTTGCAATAAAATAGATGAACTTAATGATAGCGAAAAAAGTAAAATCGTATTGACATACAGCAATATCACTAAGCTTGTCTATGTCGTCAAGTATTTAAAAAATAAGGAGTTGGACAAATTATATGCGCTGTATAAAAAACTGCAGAGTTTTTACTGCAAATTAATTCCGCGTATAAATTATGTCTATCGTGATGACAATCAAATAATTGTCATTGAAGAATTTATTAACGGAAGAACACTGGAACAGGTAATGGCGGACAGAGAATTTTTTTCTGACGAAAGGATAAAAAATATTCTGCTGCAACTATGTGAAGGGCTGTCTTTTCTGCACAAAAAGGATATTGTTCATCAGGATATAAAACCGGGCAATATTATTTTGACGAATGATGATGTTGTAAAGCTGATAGATTTTGACGTGGCACGTACTTTTAAATACGGGCAGGATTTTAATACGCAGTATCTGGGTACGAAGGGATATGCAGCTCCTGAGCAGTACGGCTGGGGGCAGACGGACAACCGCTCTGATATTTATGCGCTTGGTATTACAATTAATCTGCTTAAACCGCAATCGGATTTATTGCAGAAAATCATAAAAAAGGCAGCACAGTTCGACCCAGATAACAGGTATCAGTCAGTTGATGAGATTATGGCTGAAATTAATGATGAGTATAAATACTATTTCAAAGAACTTCCTTTAAATGAAATAGAAGTAATGCTTAAAGATAAGATAAATATGTTTAAGCCGGATTTGCCGCAGCCGAAAGATTATGTATTTAACAAGAATGATATAGATGTATCTTTTCCGATAAGTCTTGTGAATTCGTATGATTTTGAAACGAAAGAGCAGGCATTGCAGGTTGCAATGGATGAATTTGAGCAGCTTATGTTCAATAATATGGACGAATATATAATGGATACGCTTGATTATTATAAAACGTACTGCTTGAAAAAATACTGTGTTTATCAGACGAATGGCGAAAATTACTATTATAATGTCAACAGACAGGTGGAACACATAATTGAAGAAATAAAGGCACGCTTCAGGCTTGATTTGCCGAAATACGTAAATACGTTTGAATTTATTCCGGACTATACGAATTTTTCCGGCAGTGAGGATAGAGCTAATTTTCATTTATGGCAGTTGAAACATATTGAAGAAACAAATTATACTGCGGAAATAAGGCAGAATTTTTTTAACCGGACAATGGCCAATACAGCGCAGCGGTTTATTGCCTATGCTGACGAGTTTTTGCAGACAACGATAAGCATTGGAGAAAATCGTATTGTGAAAATCAAAGACGGAAAAAAAGTTATGGATACGGCATATAGTTTTAATATTGATAAGCTGTGTATCAAGTTTATGGAAGAAATTTTGAACAGTACGCAGAAAGTCCTGATGAATAATCCGGTACTACAGGAGGATGTGGAAGGACTTTTGCAAAAATCGTATTTGCCGGCACTGAAAAAAGCTTTAGCGGAAAAAACGGAAGAAATAATGTCTTTTTTAAAACAAAACAATAAGACAGAAAAAGCATACTAAATATTTAGTATGCTTTTTGTTCGTATTAAAAATTTATATGAGAATTTCCGTTTCACCATATTGTGAAAGAAGCAAGTTGGTATCCAGCACGTTTAAATGTTCCTTTAATGAATAAATTATAATAGAGTCCCATCTGTTGCGCGGGTAAAGAGCATTATGGCAGGCGTGCCACAGCAGGTGATTTGTTTCTTTTTCATTTAATTGCATGCTGAGTGCCAGAGCTAAAACTTTTGTGCGTGCCGGATTTTTCTTCTCACCGGAAAAGATTTTATAAGCATAAGACTTATCCAGTCCGGAGTTTTTGATGACTTCTGTTTTATTTAAATGTTTGGTTTCTAACAGATTTTCCAGAAAATTTTTCAAGTCACCTTCTTTAAAATCATTTTCGTTTTCCGAAAAAAATTTTTGCAGATTTTTTTCTTCTTTCA
>USIX01000130.1 GCA_900554895.1 uncultured Megamonas sp.
AACTCTTTAGGCTTATAATTAGTGATGTTTGATATGTTCATGGGCGTTTATCCTCTATAATCATATTCTATCACTAATACACACTTTTATCTATATAATTGGTTACTTAGAATGTCTCCTTTATTGGTTAATATAATTATAGAAATAAGTAATATTTCGCTATTATTTATGTATATATATTAATATAATTATATCATAATGAAGGTGATATTATTTCTACGACAAAAGTATTTTATAAAAATTTAATAATCGTGGCTTTGCCGATTATTTTGCAGAATTTGCTATCAACGGTAATTGCTTCACTGGATACTTTCATGCTGGGTTTTATCGGTCAGACGGAGCTGGCGGCGGTGGCTCTTGCCAATCAGCTGTTTTTTGTCTTGAGTCTGTTTTTTCTGGGGCTTACAGCAAATACGGGCATAATGATGGCACAGTATCTCGGCAAAAAGGATTGGGACAAGGTAAATCAGATATTCATGCTGTCGTGCAGAATATCGATAGCAGTCTGTTTTTGTTTTAGTATAATTGCGATATTTTTTCCGGAAACAGTCATGTCGCTGATGACAAATGAGCAAATTCTGATTGATAAGGGCGTGCAGTATCTCCGCTATGTAGGATTGTCGTATCTGTTCATGGCTTTTTCGCAGGTGTATCTGGTAACTTTGAAAACAATGCTGTATGTAAAAAAGAGCGTTGCGATAGGCATAATTACGCTGCTTATCAATTTTTCCCTGAATGCCGTGTTTATTTTCGGATTATTTGATATGCCTAAACTGGGAATAATAGGCGTTGCCATAGCAACCTGTATAGCACGGTTTATAGAGCTTGCGTACTGTATTTTTGACTGTATAAGGTACAAGCCTGTTTTATTTAAAAGAAATCTCAGTATAGATGGTATTTTGCGCCGGGATTTTTTCAAAATAGCTTTGCCCTTGATTACGCAAGGATTTGTCTGGGGCGGAGCCATGACGGTAATGTCGGCTGTCATAGGACATCTTGGTTCTGATGTGGTTGCGGCAAATTCCATAGCGGCTGTCATTCAGCATATAGCGACTGTTATAAGTTTTGGACTTGCAGAAGCGGGAGCAATTTTTTTAGGCAAGGATTTGGGCAGTGGACAGTTTGAACTGGCGAAAATGCACGGCGGCGCGCTTTTGAAAATAGCTGTATTCTTCGGTGTGCTATGCTGCATAATAATGTTTATGTTTGAGCAGCCGTTGCGGCAGATTTTGTTTTTGACACAGCAGTCAATGCTTTATTTGAACGTAATGTATAAAATATTAGCGGTCAATGTCATTTTTGCTTCAATAACGTATACAGCACTTTGCGGTATATTTCCGGCAGGCGGTGATACGAAATACGGACTGTATATAGATGGTATAGTAATGTGGACATTGATTGCTGTGGGCAGTATAGGTGCATTTATTTTTAACTGGAACCCGATTTATGTCTTCATCGTATTCAATATTGATGAATTGGTAAAGACGCCGTTTGTTATAAAGAAATATTATAAATGGCATTGGATAAAAAATATAACACGATAAAGTGAGGTTTTATTTATGACGGAAGCAGAAAAAATGGCTAACGGATATTTGTGGGTGGATACGGACGAATATTTGAAAGAACAGGCCGCAGCGAAGGATTTGATGTATGAATTTAATCAATCGCGTCCTTCGGAAGTGGAAAAAAGAGAAAAAATCGCCAGAAAATTATTCGGTTATGTAGGAGAAAATGTATGTATTCAACAGCCGATAACGATTGCCAGAGGTTCTCTGGTAAGTATCGGGGCGGACACGTATATTAATTCCAATCTGACGCTGATTGACGATTATAAGATAACTATAGGCGAAGGTTGTCTGATTGCACCGAATGTAATCATATCCACTACGGGCCATCCTGTCGACCCTGTACTGCGTAAAAAGGGAATGTACAGTTTCCCGGTGAACATAGGGAATAATGTTTGGATTGGCATGGGCGCAATGATTTTGCCGGGAGTTACAATCGGCGATAACAGCGTTATAGGTGCCGGCAGTGTCGTTTCCAAAGATATTCCAGCAAATGTTATAGCTTTCGGTGCACCGTGCAAAGTAATACGGGAGTTTAACGAAAGGGATAAGGAATATTATTTCCGTAATCGAAAATTTGAACAATAATAAAAAATCCTGACATCAGATTGTCAGGATTTTTATTTTTAAATGAAATATTTTGTTTTGAAAGATGAAATATCTTCATCTTCTAACGGATGGATTTCTTCTAAATGGGCAATTTCCTCCGCAGTCCCGTCGGCTTTGATGCCTTCCATGTAAACGACGCCATATCCTTTGGCGAGATACTGCACCATGCCTTCGCCCGTTTTGTCATTGTAGATTTTTATGCCGATACAATCGTCAAATGTGCCTGCCTTTGTGATGATTTTAAATTTTCCCAGGTAAACGATATTGTTGCTGTCGCTGCCCAGATAGTTCTGCGGGCGGGATGATGTGGTCTGAACCTGGCGGTAATCCTGTTTATAAGGAGGCTGTTTCTGTTTGTTTAGAACAATTTCTGACGATTGAGTGCCGGTAGTTATGATTTTCTTTACGTTTAACGGATTTAATTTATTGTTGTCTTTGTCTATTAGGCATATTCCCTGATAGAAATTGAGTTTATCTTCTGTCTGTTGCTGATCAAAATTAAAAGTGGCAATGTGGAAATTGTCGTTTTCAAAAGGAGCTGCCATTACATTGAGGATTTTCGGCGACTGCTGATACTCTCTGAGGTCGATGTTTGCAGAAGAGGCAAAGACGGTAACATTGAATGCTAGAAAAGCCGTTAAAACAAAAAATAATTTTTTCAACATAATTTTACCTCCATTTATAATAGATTATATATATTATAATTCGCTTCAGTCTAGAAAATATCCTGTTCATTTTTCTTTAAAGCTTAAAGAAAAACAAGAAAATCGATTTGTATTCATATAATAGCCTCGAAGGCTCGCTCAGTGCAGCGTAAGCGAAACGTTAAAAAATGGTTCTTTTGGGTTCGTTTTTCTTTGCATCAAAGAAAAATGAACATTAACTCTAAATCAATTCTTTTTCTGAAAATAGTCCATGATGATATCAAGAAAAGACTGGGCTTCTTTTGAAATGTCGGGTGAATATAAAAGACCGTAGGGCACGGAAAAATCCCAGTCAACGGGCAGAGTTATCAATGAAGGGTGAATGTCCGCCCAGGCGTTCAATGTAAGAAGCAGAGAGCCTGTTGCTTCACAGGTGTTGAAGGTTTCCATGTCGTAGAAATAATGTGCATCTCTGAAAATAATTTGGGGATGAGTCATCTGCAGGATTTCACGGAATTTGTCCAGTTCCAGCGTGTCGCCGCTTTTTACGACGATTAAATGCTCGCCGTGCAGGTCGCTCAGGGAAAGATGCGATTTTGCGGCGAGACGGTGTGAACGGGGAACAGCGACACAGAGGCGGTAGCGGCCCAGTTCATAGAATTTGCTGACAGAGAGCATTTGTTTGGAATTTAATGCACCAACCATGAAATCCATAGTTCTGCCAAGCGAAGCGACAACGGACATTATTTGGTCGTGTCTGTCATCGTACGGAATTATTTTTATGCGGTATTTTGAAGAAGCGGAACTATTTATCTTATTCCACAAATCAATCAGAACGTTGCCGGGATTTAAAAAGGATGAACCGACGCGGATGGTGAAACGTTCGCGTTCCTGAATGTCTTTGGCTCTTAGAACGGCATTATCGGCTTGAGAGACAAATGTCTGAGCGAATTCATAGATATATTTTCCTGCTTCGGTCAGTTCAATTCCTTGATTTGTGCGTTTGAGCAGTATAATGCCGAGACGGTTTTCCAACGTATTCATTTGCTTCATGACGGAGGCAGGCGTAACGAATAAATCTTCTGCCGCTTTGGAAAGACTGCCTTTTTGCGCTACTTTAAGAAAAATTTTCAGTTGCTGGCTGTACATGAAATATACTCCTCGCTTTTACTTTTTGTAAATACATCATAGTCTTATTGATAATTCACTGTCAAGGTAAATGCAACTATAATTAAGTTGAAGATAAACAGAAAGAAGGAATGAATGATGAAAATTGTTGATTTGAACAACGGCGTAAAAATGCCGATGGAAGGACTGGGCGTATTTCAAATTGATGATTTTGCAATCTGCAAAAAAGTAGTTTCGGACGCTCTGAAAAACGGTTATCGCATGATAGATACGGCATCTGCCTATAATAATGAAGAAGCAGTAGGTGAAGCGGTAAAAGAAAGCGGTATTGACCGCAGTGAAATCTTCATTTCGACAAAAGTATGGGTACAGGATTTCGGTTATGAAAATACGAAAAAATCGGTGCTTACGTCATTGCAGAAACTCGGTACGGATTATGTCGATTTGGTTATGCTTCATCAGCAGATGTCCGATTATTACGGTTCATGGCGTGCTTTGCAGGAACTTTATAAAGAGGGCAGGATAAGGGCAATCGGTGTCTCCAACTTTTATCCGGACAGACTGACTGATTTGTGCATGAATGCTGAAATTATTCCGGCTGTGAACCAGATTGAATGTCATCCGTTTTATCAGAGAGAATATGATATTAAAGTAATGAAGGATTTAAACATAATACCGATGGCATGGGCACCGCTGGCTGAAGGCGGTCATGATATCTGGCATAATGAAGTTTTAAGGACAATAGGTGAAAAATACGGCAAAAGCGTAGCACAGGTGGCACTTCGCTTTAACGTACAGCGCGGCGTGATTGTAATTCCGAAGACGGTACATGAAAACCGCATGATTGAAAATATGGATATTTGGAATTTTGAACTGAATGACAGTGATATGCAGGAAATAAGACAGCTCGATACGGGCAAGACGGAAATTATCGACCATTTGAATGTGGATATCGTAAAATTTCTCAATCAGCATAAAATTCATGATTAAGTATGATGAATTACAGAAAGAAGGTTTAAGCATGGAATATACGATTTTAAATAACGGAGTGAAAATGCCGCTACTGGGCTACGGTGTATTTCAAATTCCGCTCGAGGATACGAAACGCTGCGTCATGGACGCCATTTCCGTCGGTTACCGCAGTATTGATACTGCACAAGGCTATTTTAACGAAGAAGGTGTGGGTGAGGCCGTTACTGAGTGCGGCGTACCGCGCAGTGAACTGTTTCTGACTACGAAAATCTGGATTAGTAACGGCGGCTATGAAAAAGCGAAGGCTTCCATAGATGCGTCGCTTAAAAAACTGAAAACGGATTATATAGATTTAATGCTTATTCATCAGGCATTCAACGATTATTACGGTTCATACCGCGCTATGGAGGAAGCTTATAAGGCGGGCAAAATCCGCGCAATCGGAGTCAGCAATTTTATGCCGGACAGATTTATCGACATTGCCGAATTCATGCAGATACCGCCAATGGTAAATCAATTGGAAGTTCATGCGTTTTATCAACAGAAACAGGCAAGGGAAATTCTGCAAAAATACAATACTCAGATTATGGCATGGTCGCCGCTGGCTGAAGGTAAAAATAATTTATTCACGAATAAAACACTTGTCAAAATAGGGGAAAAATACGGCAAGACGGCGGCACAGGTGGATTTGCGCTTCTTGACGCAGAGTGGGGTCGTGATAATTCCGAAATCCATTCATAAAGAACGTATGGAGGAAAATTTCAATATATTCGATTTTAAATTAACGGATGAAGAAATGCAGGAAATTGAAGCGCTTGACCTCAGCAAAAGCCAGTTTATCGATTTTCATGCGCCGGAAGTGGCGAAAATGTTCGTTGATGCGGGCAAAATGTAATTTGGAGAATTTTATGGTAAAAAGAATTTTAGCGATATTATCTGTTTTGGCGGCATTGCAGGGAAATGTTATGGCAGCGGAGCAGATACGATTTAACGAAAGTGTGCTGCCGTACCAAGACGGCTATCTGATACCGAATTTCGGCACGCAGGAAAAAGTTCCGGCTCCGGAACAGGCGGACGGATATATACTGTATTATGATAATAGCACAAAGACACTAAACGATTTTATTCCAGCGGACGGCGATATGGTTCGTCCGACGGGGATGGCGGTTTATAATAATAAACTGTATATCTGCAATAAGACGAATGTTTTAGTATATGACCTCGCCGATTTGAAAAAAGCACCGCAGACAATTGCATTTGCCGATGATGACAGGGAAGTTAATGATGCTGTTGTTTGCGGCGGTAAGCTTTATGTAACGGTAACTGACACGGACAGAATTTATGAAATCGACCTGGCAGCGGAAAATCCGCTACCGCATAAATGGGTGGATATCCCGGGACCGAACGGTA
>USIX01000131.1 GCA_900554895.1 uncultured Megamonas sp.
AACTGCCATGATGGTGCACCTCCTGTTATTTTTTCCTCCACATTCTTTAGCTTTGCTTCAACCTCCGCATATTCTTGCCGAAAAACCGGAAAGGTATATGACGGAAGGCACAGTACAAAATCGGAATGTGTGCGTTTTTTTACACCGTTTAGCATTATACCATAAAATTCGCGGTAATACAAATAAAATCTGCTGATTTTCGGTACAAAAAAAGAACGGCGGTTTTCCGTCGTTCTTTTTCTTTTATCTATTATCTTTTAAGTTTCTGAATTTCTTCCAGTAAATAATCGTTCAATACTCTGATATACGTACCTTTCATACCGAGCGATTTGGATTCAATTACACCGGCGGATTCGAATTTGCGCAGTGCATTTACGATTACGGAGCGGGTAATACCCACACGGTCGGCAATTTTAGAAGCTACCAGCAAGCCTTCCGTACCGTTGAGTTCGCTCAAGATATTAACGGCTGCCTCAATTTCCGAATAGGAAAGTGTAGCCAGCGCAATCTGTACGGTTGCTTTTTTACGGGCTTCCACTTCAATTTTCTGCGAACGGTCACGTAAGATTTCCATGCCGACAACTGTTGCTCCGTATTCAGCCAGAAGCAGGTCATCATCGTTAAATTCACTGTCGAATTTTGCCAGTACGAGCGTAGCGATGCGTTCACCTACGCCGTAAATAGGTACTATTGTAATGATTTTATTGTTTGCATCACAACTGTCTTTTTCATCGCCGAATACGCAGTGTTCATTCTGTTTGATATTCGGAGACGTAGTATCCATTTTCAAGAGCCAGTTTACATAGTGTTTCGGAAATTCTCCCTGACTTACGATTTTATCAATCATCGTATCGCATTCGAAATCATCGAGGAAAGCATATCCGTAAATTTTGCCCGTTTTGCTGACAATATACACGTTTGCTTCAATAACATTGCTGAGTACACGGGAAATGCTGTCATATTCTACAGCTTCCGCTTTTTGAAGCAGTTTATTTATTTTTCTTGTTTTTTCGAGTAAAGACGCCATCTGTTATCCCCTTCCTGGTTAGGAGTTTTCTCCTCTAAAACCATTTCCTCTACTTATTGTAACATATATATTCTTAATTTCAAATAGTAGTTGTTATATTTTTTAGAATTTTATATAATGTTCATTTTTCTTTTAAGGTTAAAAGAAAAATGAACCAAAAATCACCTAAAGGTATGAGATATCTCTAAACGATAAATCGTAAAGAGCTATCATAAAAAATCTTTTTAACGTTTCGTTACCGCTGCACCACTGGGCAAGTCCTTGCAACTTTTGCACATATTCAGACGACACAACGGCTCGAAACATAGAATTTGACTTATACCTTTCAACTTACTTAGCTAGAACTTAATTTGAGCTGTTGCCATTGTAATTTGCAGTCATGCTAAAACTGTCATCCACATTTAGAATATTTTCACGGTAGCTTCAGCTATTAAAAATAAAATTTATTAGATGCGTTTTTAGTTCAAATGTTTGAGCGTTAGCGAGTTTTTGAACGTTACAGCTAACAAATTTTATTTTTAAAGTGAAAATTTCTAATAAGCTACGAACCCAAGCGTTTTCTTTTTGGGTACTTTTTCTTTGTCGAGCAAAGAAAAAGTACCTGATACAATTACACTGCACCAAACTTTATAATATAAATTGGCTTAAATCGCGGTTTTTAATGATACCGCCAAGTTTTTCATTTACATAATCAGCATTGATTACAACATTTTTCTCCGTAAGTTCTGGTGCTTCAAAGGACAAGTCTTCCAGCAGCTTTTCCATGATGGTATGCAATCTTCTTGCGCCGATATTTTCCGTCTGTTCATTAACTTCGCAAGCAACCTGCGCCAGACGCTCGATGGCATCTTCCGTGAAATCAATCGTTACGCCTTCCGTTGCCAGAAGTGCTTTATACTGTTTTAACAGAGCATTGGTCGGTTCCGTCAGTATGCGCTTAAAGTCCGCTTCCGTTAAGGAACTCAGTTCCACACGAATTGGGAAACGGCCTTGAAGTTCCGGAATTAAATCGGACGGTTTTGCCATATGGAAAGCACCGGCAGCGATAAACAGGATATAGTCCGTTTTCATCTGTCCGTATTTAGTGGAAACGGTGGAACCTTCCACAATCGGCAGAATATCGCGCTGTACACCTTCACGCGATACGTCCGGTCCAGAAGAAGAGCCTTTTACTGCAACCTTATCAATTTCATCAAGGAAAATTATACCGTTACGTTCAGCAATCTGCAGCGCTTCATGCGAAATTGCTTCCATATCAAGCAGTTTCTGCGCTTCTTCCTGCGTAAAGATTTCACGCGCCTGCGCTACTGTAACTTTGCGTTTTTTACGTTTTTTCGGCATGAGATTGCCAAGCATATCCTGAATATTGTTGCTCATGTCTTCCATGCCTGAACCTGCGAACATGCCTATAACCGGTGCATTTTTCGGTTCAACACTGATTTCAATCATTTCATTTTCCATTTCGCCTTTTTGCAGACGTTTTCTACACCATTCACGTCCGGCGGAATATTTCGGTTCTTCCACCGTTTTTGCTTCTTCAGCCTCTTCATCCTTATTGCCGCCGAAAAGTGCATTAAGCGGATTAGATACGGATTTCGTTTTCGGTTCCGGTACGAAAATGTCAAGAATGCGTTCTTCCGCCATTTCTTTGGCTTTGTCTTGAACTTCCTCCAGTTTTTCCTGTTTTACCATACGTACGGCAGCTTCCGCCAAATCTCTAATCATCGATTCAACATCGCGGCCGACATAGCCTACTTCCGTAAATTTCGTAGCCTCCACTTTAACAAACGGTGCTTTGACCAGTTTGGCCAGGCGGCGGGCAATTTCCGTTTTGCCGACACCAGTGGAGCCTATCATCAAAATATTTTTCGGAATGATTTCGTCACGCATGTCTTCCGGCAGATGACGACTGCGCCATCTGTTGCGCAGTGCAATGGCTACCGAACGTTTCGCCTGTGCCTGTCCTACAATATATTTATCGAGTTCTTCCACTACCTGACGTGGAATTTGTTCGTTAAATTTCACTGTTAAAACTCCCTTTTAATTTAATTCTTCTACAATAATATTATGATTTGTATATACACAGATATCAGCTGCCAGTGTAAGTGCTTCTTTGGCAATTTCACCCGCAGTCAGGTCTGAATGTTTGACAAGTGCCCGACCTGCAGCCAAAGCGTAAAAACCGCCGGAGCCGATTGCTGCAACACTGCCGTCCGGCTCAATAACTTCTCCGTTGCCGGAAATTAAAAGCAGCGTATCTTCATCGGCAACAAGCAGTAATGCTTCCAGTTTGCGCAGTACTCTGTCCATACGCCAGTCCTTTGCCAGCTCTACAGCAGCACGACTTAAATTACCGTGATACTCTACAAGTTTCGCCTCAAATTTTTCAAATAAAGTAAAAGCGTCGGCAACTGAACCTGCAAAGCCTGCCAGCACTTTATTGTTATATAAACGACGGACTTTGCGGGCATTGGCTTTCATGATTGCCGCCTGTCCGAAAGTTACCTGTCCATCACCTGCGATTGCAGTTTTACCGTCTTTTTTTACGGCTATGATAGTGGTCGCTTTAAAACTTTCCATTTTATCAACTCCATTTATTCGTACTATACTAATATTATCAGTTTTCCTTGTTTATTTTCAATACATCTGTACTAAATTTTTCTAAAAATTCTAATGCCCGCTGTGCGATTTTCTGCTTTTTAAGTTTTTTATCACGAATACGTTCATTAAGCGGCGGCATCAGACCGAAATTTGCATTCATCGGCTGAAAATGCTTCGCCACGGCTGACGTTATATAGTGGCACATAGAACCGTGCGCCGTTTCCGGCGGGAAAATCACCGGTGCTTCACCTTTTGCCAGATAAGCGGCATTTATGCCGGCAACAAGACCGGAAGCGGCGGATTCAATATACCCCTCTACCCCCGTCATCTGTCCGGCAAATAATAAATTGTCCCATTTACGAAATTGCAAAGTCGGGAGCAAAAGTTCCGGTGAATTAATAAATGTATTGCGGTGCATTACACCGTAACGCACAAATTCTGCATTTTCCAATCCCGGAATTAAGCCAAAAACGCGTTTTTGCTCCGGCCATTTCAAATGGGTCTGAAAACCTACTATATTGTACAGGCTGTCCGCCGCATTGTCCTGGCGTAGCTGTACAACGGCATACGGACGTTTGCCTGTTTTCGGATCATCCAGTCCGACCGGTTTTAACGGACCGAACAACAGTGTATTTTCACCGCGACGCGCCATCTCTTCCACCGGCATGCAGCCTTCAAAAAATTTGGCTTTTTCAAATTCCTTAATCGGTGCAAGCTCGGCGTTTACCAGTTCATGCCAAAAATGCTCGTACTGTTCTTTATCCATAGGGCAGTTGATATAATCCGCCGTACCTTTGCCATAGCGAGAGGCACGATATGCTTTGTTCATATCAATACTTTCCTTGGCAATAAGCGGAGCCGCTGCATCGTAAAAGTAAAAATACTCCTGTCCGGTAAGCTCTTTTATAGCTTTAGCAAGCACATCGGAAGTAAGCGGCCCGCTGGCAATAATCGTAACGGCATCATTCTCATGCGGAATTTGCGTAATTTCCGCATTTATTACATTAATGTTAGGATGATTTTTCACTTTATCCGTAATATAACGGCTGAAACCTTCTCTGTCTACAGCAAGTGCGCCGCCGGCCGGCACGCGGTTTATATCAGCCGATTCCATAATGAGGGAATTTAACCGGCGCATTTCTTCTTTTAATAAACCGACAGCGTTTTCCAGACCCGCACCACGCAGTGAGTTACTGCAAACGAGTTCGGCAAATTTATCCGTTTTGTGCGCAGGAGTTGATTTCACGGGACGCATTTCGTACAAATCGACTTTAATGCCGCGGCTGGCAACCTGCCATGCCGCTTCACTGCCCGCCATTCCTGCGCCGACAATAATAACTTTCTTCACATTAAATCCTTTCTATGCTTCTGTTTTTCCTTTTCCTCTTTTTCTGTTTCTTTGGCACGTGCCGCTTCCAATTTCGCCATAGCGGCTTTCTGCTGCTTTTCTTTTATCTTGTTTATTTCCTTATTAATCGGTGTATCCTCTTTACGTGTTTTACAGTCATCATTACTGCAATACAAAATAGTACGTCCGTTTTTGAAACGATGTCTGAATAAAAACGAACCGCATTCTTTACATATCGTCGTCAACGGCATATCCCATGAAACATAATCACACTGCGGATAATTCTCACAGCCGTAGAAAACTACGCCGCGGCGTGTACGCCGTTCAATGATTTTGCCGCCACATTTCGGACATGTTACACCTGTGTCTTTAATAATCGGTTTCGTATTGCGGCAGTCCGGAAAGCCAGGACAAGCGAGGAATTTTCCGTAACGGCCCTGTTTTACGACCATCATGCGACCGCACAATTCACACTGCACATCGGAAACTTCATCCGGCACTTCCACTTCACCGATTTCCTCTTCGGCATGTTCCAACGTTTTTTCAAACGGCACATAAAATTCGCGCAGAAGAGTATTCTTTTCAATTTTTCCTACAGCTATTTCATCTAGCTTATATTCAAGTTCCGCCGTAAATTTTTCATCGACAATATCCTTAAAATATTTTTCCAACAAATCAACTACGACAAAACCCAAATCAGTCGGTTCAAATTTTTTATCGGAACGGACTACATAACCGCGTGCCAAAATTGTTTCGATAATCGGTGCATACGTACTCGGACGGCCGATACCCTTTTCTTCCAGCGTCTTAACGAGCGAAGCATCATTATATCGTGCCGGCGGTTCAGTAAAATGCTGCAGCGATTCTATTTTCTGCAGGGAAAGTTCATCACCTTCCGCCAAATCAGGCAGAATAATATCTTTTTCCTTTTTATTATCGCTGTCATTGTACACAGCCGTAAATCCGGCAAATTTCAACTTTGAACCGGTGGCTTTCGCCGTGTATTTGCCGCCCTGCATTGTTACACTCATCATATCGTAATTTGCCGGAAGCATCTGTGAACCGAGAAATCTCTGCCAGATTAGTTTATACAGCTTCAGCTGTTCTTTCGTCAGATACTGTTCGACAAAAGCCGGCGTAAGCTGAATATTCGTCGGACGCACCGCTTCATGCGCATCCTGCGAGGATTTTCCGGCAACATATACATTCGGTTTTTCCGGCAAATATTCCTTACCGAAATTTGCTTCAATAAATTCTCTGGCTTCCGCCAGAGCGATATCGGAGGCAATGTACAAATGTCCGTTTTCTATAATTTCCGGCATATAGCGGTAGAAC
>USIX01000132.1 GCA_900554895.1 uncultured Megamonas sp.
TGCGTGAGTACTACATCATCGGAAAATTTGGCAAAGGCTTTTTCCACGCTGTACAGATTGCCTACGCCATAGTCAACTATTGCTATCATGGAAATATTCCTTTCTGTATCTGTTGTATAAATCGGATGTTTTTACCGACACAACAGGTCTTCTATATTCTATAATACACCCTTTGTCGAGGGAATTTTATTTTTGGCGCGTTCGTCAAATTCCGTCGCCTGGCGCAGAGCATGACCAAGAGCCTTGAATATACCTTCGACTTTGTGATGGGAATTTTTTCCGTAAAACACTTTTATATGAAGCGTGATACCAGCATTAAACGCAAAGGCACGCATAAATTCTTCAACAAGTTCGCAATCGAAATCACCAATCATCGGTGCAAGCTCACCCGTATCACATACAAGATACGGCCTACCGCTTATATCAAGGCTGACAAGTACAAGCGCTTCATCCATAGGCACATAAAAAGTGCCGTAACGATTAATACCGCGTTTGTCGCCGATTGCCTGAGAAAAAGCCTGTCCGAGAGCGATACCGCAGTCTTCCACGCTGTGATGGCCATCGACTTCAATGTCGCCGTCGCAGTTTATCTCCATATCAATCATACTGTGCGCAGAGAGCAGTGTCAGCATATGGTCAAAAAAGCCGATTTTCGTTTTAATGCGGGATTTTCCTGTACCGTCAAGATTTAACTTTATCTTAATAGATGTTTCCGCTGTAGTACGATTTACTTCGCCGCAGCGGTTTTGTGTATTTTCCATTACTGTACATTCCCTTCAACGAAATCTTTAATGGCTTTGTACCATGTATCGTTCTCTTCACGCGTACCCATAGAAATGCGCAGACAGTTTGTAAGACGCGGTGCATTACCGAACGAGCGTACGCCGATACCGATGCTTTCCAGATATTCATTTATTGCTACAGCTTTAGGATGTTTTACCAGAATGAAATTCGTAACGGACGGATAAACTTCCATGCCGTCAATCTGTTTTAAAAGTTCACTCATGCGTTTGCGTTCGGCAATACTCATCTGAATACGCGGCACGTATTCATCACGCATCTGATAGACGATATCAGCCGTAACGGCGGAAAGCACATTTACATGGTATGGCATACATGCTTTGCTCACCATTTCAATGATTTTCTTGTCAGCGAGCAGGTAGCCCACTCTGGCACTGGCAAGACCGTATGCCTTGGAAAAAGTGCGAGCAACCATCATATGCGGATATTCTTTCATCAATCCTACTGCCGTACCGCCGTCAAATTCCACATACGCCTCATCAATGACAAAAGCACATTCAATATTTTTTGCTACATATTCAATATCGGCAAGCGGAATTTTTGTACCGGTCGGATTATTTGGCGAACAGATAACGGCAAGACTGGCTCTGCTTTCCTTTACGGCATCGACGAAAGCCGCCGCGTCAAAAGTATAATCTTCTTTTAAATCTACAGGAACACCGGTAGAAGCACTGAATTTGGCATAAATTTTATACATAGAGAAGGACGGCTGCGGATAAACTATTTTGCGACCGCGTCCGCCGAAGGCGAAAAACAGTTTTTCCAGAATTTCACTGGAACCGTTGGCGATTAAAACATTCTCCTTACTCAAATTGAAATTGACAGCTATCTGCTGTGCAAGTGTTTCCACCTGTTCATTTGGATAACGGTTGAAAGCAACGCTTGAAAGACGCGCCATCAAACGTTCCTCTACCATCGGCGGCATATTGAGATTGGATTCATTGGCATTTACTTTGATATTCCAGTCACGTTCGACGACATCGTAACTCGGCATATCCTTCAAGCCTGTTCTATATTTTAATTTAATCATTTCATTTCACCTCTAAGTCTTATTGCATTGGCGTGAGCATCCAGCCCTTCCGCTTCAGCAAGACGGATTACATCGGCGGATACTTCCTGCAGTGCTTTTTGCGTATAGGAAATAATGCTGGTGCGCTTCATAAAAGTTTCCGTATTGAGTACGGAATAATAACGTGCCGTACCGCCGGTCGGCAGTACATGGTTCGGGCCGGCAAAATAATCGCCGAGCGGTTCCGGCGAATACGCTCCGAGGAATACGGCACCGGCATGACGGACATACGGCAGATACGTAAACGGGTTTTCCGTGAGAATTTCCATATGTTCCGGCGCAGAATAATTGGCAAGTTCTATCGCCTGTATAAGATTTTCCGTAAGAATAATACGGCCGTTTCTTTCCAACGAAGCAGCGGCGATTTCCTTGCGCGGCAGCTTTGCAAGCTGCTTTTCCACTTCAATGAGTACTTTATCGGCAAGTTCGGCATCGTCCGTCAGTACAATACTGGAAGCAAGCATATCATGTTCAGCCTGACTGAGCATGTCGGCCGCCGTATAGACAGGGTCAGCCGTTTTATCTGCTACGATAAGAATTTCACTAGGCCCTGCCAGCATATCGATGTCGCAATGACCGTAAACGGCTTTCTTGGCAAGTGTTACGAAAATATTTCCCGGGCCTGTTATTTTATCCACTTTCGGAACGGTTTGCGTACCGAAGGCAAGTGCAGCGATTGCCTGTGCACCCCCGATTTTATAAATAGCATTTACACCGGCTTCTTTAGCTGCGATTAATACGTACGGGTTCAATTTACCGTCACGTGAAGGAGGAGCCATCATAATGATTTCTTTCACCCCTGCCACTTTTGCAGGCATGACATTCATCACGACGGAAGACGGATAAGCCGCAGTACCGCCCGGTACATACACCCCTACGCGGTCGAGCGGAATAACGGATTGACCCAAAATTGAGCCGTGTGCGCGGTATGTAATCCAAGAATTGGGTTTTTGCTCTTCATGATAACGGCGTACATTTTCAATAGCCTTGCGCAATGCTTCCACGATTTTCATGTCCGCCTGAGCATATGCCGTTTCGTATTCTGCTTCCGTTACGAGAAAATCCTCTGCCGAAAATTCCGCTCCATCCAAAAGTTTCGTATATTTGATAACGGCACTGTCGCCGTCTTTTCTGACTTCATTCACGATACGGTCAACAATCTGCGCCGCCGATAAGTCCTCTCCGTACAGTTCTTTATTTTTAGCACGAATACGCGGATTTAATTCCACTTCATCAAAAGCTTTTTTATCTAAAGTCCGTTTTACGGCATCAATGCCGAGTTCTTTGACTTTTAAAACCTGCATTATTTATTATCCCCTTTTAATACCGTATCCAAATCCTGAATTAGTTTATTGATACGGCCGAATTTTAATTTAAAACTGGCACGGTTGGCAATAAGTCTTGCCGTAGCTTCAGCAATAAAAGCAATCTCTTCCAGATTGTTTTCACGCAGTGTCGTACCTGTTTCTACAATATCGACAATACTTTCAGAAAGACCCACTATCGGCCCCAGTTCAATGGAACCGTTCATCTTAATATATTCCATCTGCATGCCCTTGCTGTTAAAGAATTTTTCCGCAATATGCGGGAATTTCGTAGCAACACGCGTATGTGCATAATCGGTCAGCTTGGCACGTTTTTTATCCTTCGGCACCGCCATCATTAAATGACATCTGCCAAACCCCAAATCCAGAAGCTCATAGACATCCTTGTCGCTTTCCATCAGAACATCTTTACCGATAATACCGATGTCGGCTGCACCGTGTTCCACATAAACAGGCACATCCGCCGTTTTGGCGATGATGAATTTTATTTTAAGCTCATCATTCGTTATGACGAGTTTGCGTGATTTTTCTTCCAAATTTTCAGCACTGTATCCCACTTTGGCAAATAAATCCTTCGCCAGATAAAACAGCTTTCCCTTCGGCAAAGCTATTGTAAGATACTGCATATCTTCTGTCATAAATAAAACTCCTTATATTTAATTAAGGCTGTCAGCCTTGCGTAATATGATTAATTCCCTGCAGTCGCTCCGCTTCGGCGGTGAATGATGGTATCTTATAATTTCAGCAATCTGTTCAAGTCCGATTTTTTGCAGCATTGCCGCTCCGATATCGGCATGATGGTAATAAACAAATAACGCATGACGTCTTTTCGGCCAGAAAGTCTGTGCGTTTTTTTCATATTTTGCCAGTTTACGCGCCGTTTTCGGTAAATATTTGTCGAGCAATACGGCAAAGACTTTATCCAAAAGACAAATATCCCGCTTCGTACGTCCTACATCGTGTAAAAGGCAGGCTTTCAACAGCAGTTTTTCATCAACATGACGATTTTTCATTAAATCACATGCCGTATAACTGACATTAAGTGCATGTCGCTGGTCATAAATGCGCATGGCAAAAAATAATTTCTGTTCCTTTTCATTTAAATACCGATTTACAAAAGCAATATCCTTATCATTCAAAGAAGCATTAACTGCCCGCCAGAATTGAATTATTCTTTGTTTCATTTCATAAAAATCATTCTATATAAACGAGTTCAGCAATATTTTTATCTGCCCGGTATCTGTCCGCTTCCTCTTTTGACTGCGGCATAAAAGCAAGGTCGACTATTTTTCCTTCACTGCGCAGTCTTGTCGCCTCACTTATTGCTTCAGCATTTTTATTTACAGCAAAAGCTATATAAACATCTTTTTTATGCTGTATATTCTGTATATGATTTTGTTTGGCAAGAGCCAGCATCAGCCGTTCAATGCCGAGTGCAAAACCTGTCGCCGGACAGTCCGTGCCGAAATCGGACAGCATATTGTCATATCGGCCGCCGCCGCAAATTGGATAACCGATACCCGGAGCATACACTTCAAACACCATGCCGGTATAATAACTGAAATCGCGATTAACGCCTAGGTCAAAATTAACATTGTCAGCAACGCCGTACAGCTTCAGCAATTCATAGATATCATGCAGATTATCAAGAGCTTTGCGGCTCTGTTCATTGAGCGCAAGATTATTGGCAAACTCCAGAATATCTTCCTTCCCTTGTAACAGCGGAATGGAATTTAAAGCTTTTTTTGCCTTATCCGGCAGATTTGTTTCTTCTACGGCTCTGTTCAAATCGACAAGATTGCGCTGCTCAAGTGCCAAACGGATTTCATTTTGTTTCTCCTTGGAAAGCCCCATCTGCTGCATGATACCATTGATGAATTCCACCTGCCCGAGACAGATTTCAAAATCAACAAGACCCGTTTTGCGTATACTATCCACTGCCAAGGCAATAACTTCCGCATCGGCACTGGCATCCGCAACTCCCATCAATTCTACGCCTGCCTGATAAAATTCACACTGGCGGCCTTCCTGTGCCTGTTCATAGCGATATACACTGCTGATGTACGAAAGTTTAAAAGGAAGAACATCATCATACATACGGCTGGCTGCTACGCGGGCAATCGGCGTCGTCATTTCATGGCGCAGAGCCAAAGTCCGATTATTTTTATCAAAAAATTTAAACAGCTGATTTTCAATGCCGCTGCGGTTGTTAATAGTAAGCGTATCCACATATTCTATGGCCGGCGTAACAATTTCATCATAACCCCATAGACTGAACGTTTTCGCCAGATTTGACTCAATGCTGCGTTTGAATTTAGCATCTTTCGGCAGAAAATCTCTTGTACCGTAAGGTATTTCCAATAACATAAAAAACAACTCCTATTTCTGTTTTGCTTCCAGGCGTTTGAAAACTGTATCGTAGCCGTCAGCACCGTAATTCAAACAGCGCTTTACACGGCTGATAGTAGCCGTACTGGCACCGGTGCGTTCAACGACTTCATCGTACGTATGACCTGCTCTCAGCATCCGTGCCACTTCCAGACGCTGCGACAGTGCTTTAAGTTCGCTTACAGTACAAATGTCTTCAAAAAACTGATAGCATTCATCCACTGTCTGCAAAGACAGCACGGCTCTGCACAGCTGGTCGTTTAAAACATCCTTTAATTTGGGATTTACCAATTTTAACACCTCTTCACTTTAATACTTTACTTCACGAAAATGACATGTTTATATATTATGACATTAGTGTAAATATGTCAAGTAAAATCATTGTGATACTGTTTTCAAAATAGGATATACAGATACAAATGTAAAAGTAAAATCAGAAAATTTTTTATTAAAAATAATTTAAAAAAATCTCTTGACACTTTATACGGCAAATGTTATTATATGGTTGTCGGAACAAATGAGATATATCATCACATATGTGAAGGTGGTGAGATGAGATACTTTCTACTATAATAATTAGGGAATAAATCATTTCATTCAAATAGTATACTCTTTTCCATTTATTGTAATTCCATACTTGTCC
>USIX01000133.1 GCA_900554895.1 uncultured Megamonas sp.
GTGTAGTATCAGTTTCATTGCCTGCCGGAAGACCTGCCATGGCTACGATTTTCTTGACGCCGAGTTTGCCGGCTAGTACGGCGCAGTTATACATGGATTTTTCGTATTCTTTGCCTGTTTCAGACGGCCAGAGAGGATTGCAGGAAGTGTTGAGAGCGGAAATTCGCATGCCGCGTTTATCAAGTTCGGCTTTGAAAGCCGCAAGTTTATCCGGGTCAGCTAAAAGTTCCTGCGTATTGCAGTGTTTTCTGGCGCCCCAGCCGCCGGCTGTCATTTCAACGGCATCGATGCCGAGTGATTTTACTTTGTCGAGCATTTCCGTATAGGAAAGGTCAGCGAATACATCAGTACAGATTGCAAGTTGCATTGTAAATTCCTCCTAAAATAGCAGTTCATCAAGTATTTAAACTAAACTTCATAATTGTCTAATATTTATTAACTTTAATGCTATTATAGAATTTTATTGAGTTACAGTGTTAGTTCATTCTTGCTGAAAAAGGGCGTTATTTAAGGTTTTTGTTAAATAAAATTATAAAATCTTGCACTGTAATTTATTCTAAATAAAAATGCTGTAGAATTTTTCTACAGCATAAAAGTTATTCATTTTTACCGGTAAAGTATTTGCGGTATTCGCGCGGCGATATGCCTACGTATTTTTTGAACATGGAAGTTAAATGGCAGCTGCTGCCGAAGCCGAGCTGTTCTTCAATCTGTTTAATCGGCAGGTCTGTTTCAGCAAGCAGGGTCTGTGCCTGACCGATGCGGCGGTGAATAACGTATTGCATGGGCGAAAGTCCTGTTTCACGTTTAAACAGATGCGAGATGTGCGAAACACTGATGTGCATGATTTTACTGATTTTTTCCAGCGTAATATTTTCGGTGTAATTTTCATCAAGATAATTGGTTATTTTACGTACCATATCTTCATTTTTCTGTTCAATAATAGATTTAGTCTGAGTATTATGTTCTTTTATGAGTTTATTTACGAGTAGAAACAGGCTGATGGCTAATTGGCGGCATAGTAAAACATTATTCTTCTGTTTTTGATTGAATAGCAGATAGAGATTAGTCATCAGTTGAGCAACGAGATTATCGAATTCGTTCAATGTAATTATCGGTTTACGCTCTTTTTCAATAATACATCCTTCCGGCAGGTTTTTTATATTGATGCCGGACAATGCGCAGCAGTATGTTTGAATGGAATGCTCCTGAAAAGGAGCTTCACCGTGAATTGTATTTGCATTGCAGATAACTAAATCACCTGCATGAACGGCATATTCACGATTGCCGACGGTATATCGGCCTTCGCCCTGTGCTACATACAGTAATTCTAAAATTCCCTGATGTTTGTGCAGTAAATGAGTATGCTTACGGCTGTAATCCTTGTCAACGAAGAAAACACCGGATAAAAAGATATCGTCTAAATTGATTTTTTGCAGTGGCTGTTCCATAAAATTTTCCTCCGAATTGGTTCATTTCTTTTTGTATTAAAGAAAAATGAACAACTAGTACAATGGGCTGTATATGTATAAATTTAGCGTATAATCAGAAAAACGGCAATCCGAAAAAAAGAGCTGTTGCACCGGGTACAACAGCTGTTAATTCGGATAATTCTTTATGACAAATACTACGCTTGTTAATGTGTATATGTTATTTTTTTAATATCTGGTAAAGATTGATGATTTCTACAGCAATATCCTTTAAGGTGTAAGTAGTCATTAAATAATCCTGTGCATGAGAAATCAATACGTTGAAGGATAGTTTTTCACCGTTGGCTTCGCGTGTCAGAAGCTCCTGCGTCTGAAGTTTGTGAGCCTGCTGAAGCTGTCCGGAGGCTTTGTCGATTAAACTCTGTGTTTCGGCAAAATTGCCTTCGCGAGCCAGTTTCAAGGCTTTTTGCAGTTCGGCTTTAGCGTCGCCTGCCAGTGAAATAATGTCAAATGCTACTTTTTCTGTATTCATGGTATTTTTTCTCCTTTATTATTCTGTTAATAAATTATTCATTGCCTGCCTGCTGCATTGCTTTGCGGTCATAATTGCGGAACTGTTTTTCAATCTGTTCCAAAGTTTTGCCTTTCGTTTCCGGTACGAAAAGTCTGACGAAAGCAATGGAGAAGAAACCGACGATTACAAATACGAGGAAGGTGAAGTTTAAACCGAAAGAACTTAAAAGTGTCGGGAATACAAGACCCATGATGAAGTTTACGACCCATACGAACAGTACGCAGATACCCATGCCGATACCTTTGTAGCGTAGCGGAATTATTTCGGAAATTAAGAGCCAGAGCAGAGGTCCTATACATGCCTGCATAAAAGTCAGGAAGCAGACGAGCAGTAAAAGGACGAGGTAAGGGAATATCTCCATACCGCTCAGTGTCATGGAAGCGATACTGATGGCAAGAAGGGAAGCTGTAGTACCGGCAAGACCGGCCGTCAGCATAGTACGTCTTTTTATCTTAGTTAAAAGCCAAATACCGAGAAACGTGGCAAGAACGGAAGTAAGGCCGTTTAAGGTGTTGGCGATTAGAGCTGCCTGCATGGAAAAGCCGGATTCGATTAAAACCTGCGTGCCATAGTACATAATGGAGTTTACTCCGGTAAGTTGGGAACATGCTGCAATACCCATGCCGATTAGGATGATTCTCCTTACCCACGGTGTATTCAGTTCGGCAAAAGATACCGGTTTGGCGCTTTTTTCTGCGGCGATTACATCCTGTATCTCATTCAGTTCAGTGATGGCCTGGGCTTCCGTACTTCTGATTTTTTTGAGAACATCCATAGCAGTGGATACTTTGCCTTTGGAAACGAGCCAGCGCGGACTTTCCGGCAGGCGCATCATTCCGAAGAACAGTATAACGGCAGGAATTGCCGCAACTGAAAGCATGTAGCGCCATACATGGTCATTACCTGCCATGACGACGGCGATAACGGCGTTGAGCACGAAAGCGAGAAATTGTCCCGTTACAATCATAAGTTCATTCTGTGTAACCATACGACCGCGTTTGTCTGCAGGAGAAACTTCAGCAAGATATGCAGGAACGGTTACGGCAGCCCCGCCTACGGCAAGACCGAGAGCAAAGCGGGAAACAAGCATGACTTCAAAAGAAGGAGCCAGCGAGCAGCCCAGTGTAGCTACAAAAAATAAAATGGACAGGAAGAATATATTTTTTCTGCGACCCTGCGCATCGGACATCTTACCGCCCGTTACCGAACCGACGGCCGCTCCGAACAGCAGTGCGCTTACGACCATACCTTCTGTAGCAGGTGTCAGATTAAGCTGGCTAGGATGTGCCATATAAGGAAGTGCGCCATTGATTACGCCTGTGTCGTAACCGAACAATAATCCGCCGAATGTGGAGATTATCATTATTTTTTTTAAATATGCCATTGACTCCGGATTAGGTGTCATCGCTATCAATCCTTTCAAAATAAAAATCCCAATATTTTTGATTTTAAAATAACGTAAATATAACCGGTTAAATTTATAAAACAAAAGCAATTTTACATAATAAAATAAACTTAAAATTTTTTAAAAATTTTAATATGAAGGGTTATTATATTTTTTTGCTTTATGTTCATTTGTTGATTTAATTATACTTATTTTAAATCTGTTGGTGTTAGTTCAATCTTGCAAGGATTAAATTGTTTTTTTATGTATTTTATTTAAAACTTATAAAATCTTGTACTTTGAATATTATAAAAAGCGGCTGCCGTCAGACAGCCGCTTATAAATTAAGAGAAATTCTTATGCAAGCATATTTATTTTTTTATCATCTGATACAGGGAAATTATTTCTGTCGCTACATCTTTTAAAGTGTACGTAGTCATCAAATAATCCTGTGCGTGGGAAATCAGTACGTTGAAGCTCAGCTTTTCACCGTTGGCTTCTACCGGCTTTGATGGCAGCCATAACGTAACGGGTCGAGCGTTGTTACAATGACAGCGTCGATGTCATCATTGGCAATCATATCTTCGCCTTTGTCGTATGCTTTGATACCGTATTTTTCTGCAACGGATTTGCAAAAATCAATATTTGCATCAGCACAGGCGATAACTTTTGCCCCCTGCAATCTGTTGTTAATGCGTTCAATATGAGTACGGCCGATCATACCTGTACCAACTAAACCAATTCTTAATTCTGACATAGAAATACACCCTTTCTTTGCATTATAAAAAATACCGCAATTATTTTGAATTTTAATCTTATTTAAGATTATTGTTTTTTTTGTTGCAATGTTTCTGTTTCAACCTTCGATATTATTATATCCCTATATTTATTGAATACGTTAGCAAAATATTGATACAGATTATGCTGAAAAAACATAAGTTTTGGTAAAAAATTATAAAATATTGTACAAAAAGAATAAGACAGCCCATAATGGGCTGTCTTCAATCTGTTATTTCTTTTTTATTTTTTTCAGTGATAAAATGCTTTCTATACTCACGTGGCGAAATACCTACATATTTTTTGAACATAGTAGTTAAATGACAGCTGCTGCCAAATCCCAGCCGCTCTTCGATTTCGTAAATCGGCAGCTGCGTTTCCATTAAAAGACTCTGAGCTTCGCCGATGCGGCAATGAATAACGTATTGTATGGGTGATAAACCTGTTTCCCGCTTGAATAAATGTGATAGATACGTTTCACTGATATGCATTTCCTGACTTATTTTTTTTAAAGTAAGCTGTTTTGTGTAATTATTATTTAAATATTGTGTTATTTTGCGTATTAAATATTCATTTTTCTGCTCCGAAGCGATATTTCCTTGGTAAATATGTTCGAATATCAATTTTTGGATAATCATAAGAACACCTAGGGAAAACTGACGGCAGATGGGAAGGTTGTCTTTTGTTTCCGTAAACAACTTATAGATGTTTTTCATTGATTGAGAGATTACGGAAGCCATTTCGTTCAATGCCAGCACCGGACGCTGTTCTGTTTTTATCAGACAGCCTAAATCCAGCTTGTCCGTTTTTACACCGGACAGTGCGATGCAGTAGGTTTCAATCGGGTGTTTGGAAAAAGGAGCCTCGCCGTGGAAGGTTCCAGCATTGCAGATAACAAGGTCGCCTTCACTTATGACGTAGCCGCGGTTGCCAACGATATATCTGCCTTCACCTTTAGCTATATACAACAGCTCTAGGATACCTTCGTGCTTATGTACCATATGCGCATGCTGTCGGCTGTAGATTTCATCGACGAAAAATACACCGTTTAACTGAATATTGTTTAGTTGCTCTGCTGAAAAATACATATGAAAATCCTTTCTTTTATCACTACGTACATATTTTTTATAATTATTTTAGTATATCATAAAAAAAAAGAGCGGCTACAATGGAGTAACCGCTTATAAATTTAGAGAGAGAAAAGTTTTTTCTCTACGACAAACCACTTTTATTGTAAACCTTATTCATTTTTTTAGCAACTGATAAAGGTTGATAATTTCTGTTGTTACGTCTTTTAAAGTATACGTAGTCATTAAATAATCCTGAGCATGAGAAATCAGTACGTTGAAAGCCAGTTTTTCACCATTAGCTTCACGAGTCAAAAGTTCCTGTGTTTGCAATTTATGTGCCTGCTGAAGCTGCTGGGAGGCTTTATCGATTAAAGCTTGCGTTTCAAAAAATTTCCCTTCGTGTGCAAGTTTCAGTGCTTTTTGCAGTTCAGCCTTAGCATCTCCTGCTAAAGAAATGATTTCAAATGCCGTTTTTTCCGTATTCATGATAAAATCCTTTCTGCCAATCATTTGTTAAGCAATTCACGTTTAATGCGTTCCAGTGCCTGCGGTGCCTGCTCATCCATTTTTTCCGGGAAGCCGAAGTACGATACGCAGGCGATGTTGTCGCCGCCCACTTTCGGCGCATCAGGTTCTAACTGTTTATTGGCAAAATCCATTTCTCTGAGTGTTTCAAAGATACCGTCGAAATCAACGTCGCCTTCACCCATGGCGAGATGCTGATGAATTGTAGCATCCGCTCTGCCTCTGGCGTTTAGGAACGGCGGATTTAAGATGTAGCGGCAGTCGAGCGTCTGGTTGAATGTATCGGCAAACAGTACGTGTGTCAGTTCATCACCGGCGTAGCGGAGCATGGAGCGGACGTCGCCCTTGCCCTGGTCGTAGAAGAAGCCGTGCGGCGAGGAATATACGTAGCCGAGATTTTTGGAACGGAATGATTTCACCATATCGCACGTTTCATTGTTCAGTTCGCA
>USIX01000134.1 GCA_900554895.1 uncultured Megamonas sp.
TCAATTTTCCTTACGCCCGCAAGGAAGGACTAGGAAAGGCGTTTCATGAATACTCCGGCAGCAGAGATATGCTGTTTGCCAGCTTTTTTACTTGCCTTGTTTCCATTCTTTTAGGTACAATAGCTATTATCGTTTATATTCTAACCACACTCATAATGTATAGCTTTAATCGCTACGTATCCCGCAAACTGGGCGGACTTACGGGCGATGTTTATGGTGCTACGACTGAACTGGGCGAATTTGTAGTGCTGTTTATTTTTGTCATAGCTCAGATTTTTATTTAATACAAGGAGGACTTATTTTTGCTGAAAATTATTTTTATCCGTCATGGTAAAACACTTTGGAATAGTTCCGGTCGGTTTCAGGGTCAATCCAATACCCAATTATCTGAAGAAGGTATTATTCAGGCTCAAAAACTGACGGAAAATTTTCCGGTTGAACATATCGATGCCGTATACTCCAGTCCGCTGGACCGCGCTTTCATCACCGGAAAAATCATTGCCGACAAATTCCATGTACCGATAACAGCCGATAAAAGACTGTGCGAAATCAGTTTCGGTGCCTGGGAAGGTTTAACATATAATGAAATTCACGCCAAATGGCCTGCTGAAATCGAAATGCTGTTCTCCCGTCCCGATGAAACAGCAATTCCGCAGGGTGAAAAATTTACAGACGTCCAAAAACGTGCCGTAGAAGCTTTAAATGATATAATAGCGCAAAATACCGTCTCCGATGAGAATAAAACCGTTGTCATCACAGCGCACGGCGGTATTCTGCGCGCACTGTTAAGTCACATTCTGCATATGCCGCTAAGATATATCTGGTCATTGCGCCAGGACAATACAGCTATTAGCATCATTACCTACTACGGTGAAAAATGCAATATCGAACTCATCAACAGTACGGCTCATCTCGGTCTTATCAAACAGAGTAAACAAACCCGTTTTTAATACAGAGGCTCAGTATGAATAAGAAATTTTATATCCTACCGCAAAACGGCGGCGAAAAATTCCGCCAGATTTTAAAAGCCGTTCCCGGCTCACCTACGGAAAAACAGATTTTACAGGAAGCGTCTATTAAACATGTGGAAATCGATTTAAACAGTAATTCATGGGAAATTCTTATGGAAACATATAACGGTATTCCCGACGAACTATTGACAAGAGCCGCTTCATATATATCAAAGCGCTGCAATATTCCCAGCGTGCTTTTCTACCAGAATATAATCGATTTGCCGCAGGAGGTTGACCGCCACTGGCCGACTATTGTTCAAAATGCCTCCGGCAGCAATCCTACGCTTTACAGCATTTTAATGCAGGCTACGCACAGCGTCGACGGCAATCGCATTCTGATTGATTTCAAAGGTTCACATATTGAAGAGATTTTACGTTCACACAATGTCGAAGAAACTATGAACCAAGCTGTTCAGGCTATGGTGCACTGTCCCTGCAAAGTCATCTGCCGCATAGACAGTTCAGCACCTACTGCCGTAACTTTAAATCCATTTGACAATAATGAACAAGACAATGAAGCGTATCTGCGTAAATTACAGGAGCAGTCAAAGTCTCAGGCGCAGTATAATACAGCAAAAACCCAAACGACAGCACCGGCTTTTGAAAACGGCTCCAACAATCAGACTAAATTTCGCCGTTCCCGCGCCGACCGCAAATTAATGACGGATTCCATTACGGATGAACCGATTGAAATTACCAGCATCGACGGAGAAATGAAAAATATAACTCTGCGCGGCCGCATTTTCAACATCAACAATCGTGAATTCAATACGGGAACAATTCTTCTGACTTTTGACCTTGCCGATGATTCCGACGGCATTTCCTGTAAAGTTTTTCTGAAAACAAAAGACGAATTCAACGATGTAAACGCCGCTTTGCAAAAGGCCGATATCGTCAAAATCAAAGGTGCAATTCGTTTCGACTCCTATCTGAACGATTATGTAATGATGCCTAGTAATATCGCTCTGTCGGAACTGCCGAAGCGCGAAGACCGCGCCATTGAAAAACGCGTTGAGCTGCATGCACATACTCATATGAGCAATATGGACGCTGTCGTATCGGCGACGGATTTAATCAACACAGCACTTCGCTGGGGCTGGCCCGCCATTGCCATAACTGACCACGGTGTCGTTCAAGCTTTCCCAGAAGCCATGAAGGCTGCCAAAGGCAAAAACATAAAAATCATCTACGGCATTGAAGGCTATCTGACCGGTGATGATTATCAGCAGCGCCGTGCCAATCACATCATTATGCTGGCAAAAAATTCCATCGGTCTGCATAATATCTACCGCATGGTTTCACTGTCACATCTAAAATATCTGTATAAATCACGCCCGCGTCTGCCGAAAAAAATCATTTCCGAACTGCGTGAAGGCGTAATCATCGGTTCTGCCTGTGAAGCGGGTGAACTTATTCGCGCTATTGTCGCCGGAGCCGATGACGAAAAACTGCTGGAAATCGCTTCATTTTACGATTATCTGGAAATTCAGCCAATCGGCAACAATGCTTTTTTAATCCGCGATAATGATAATTTCCCGAACATCCAGACACAGCAGGATTTAATCAATATCAATCTGAAAGTAGCAGAGCTTGCCGAAAAACTCGGCAAAATGCTCATTGCCACCTGTGATGTACATTTTCTCAACGCCAAAGATAGCATTTACCGTGCTATCTTAATGAAAGGTAAAGGCTTCACAGACGCAGAGAAACAACCGCCGCTTTATCTGCGCACGACGGAGGAAATGCTCAAGGAATTTTCCTATCTGGGCGAAGCTAAAGCATATGAAGCCGTTGTTACCAATCCGCGCAAAATTGCGGAAATGGTTGAAGTCTTCAAACCCATTCCGGACGAACTGTATTCCCCGATGATACCGGGGGCCGATGAACAAATTCATGATATGTCCTATGCCAAAGCACGTGAATTATACGGTGAAAATCTGCCGAAAGTCGTACAGGACCGACTGGAACTGGAACTGAACTCCATTATCGGTCACGGTTTCGCCGTATTGTATTTAATTGCGCACAAATTGGTAAAAAAATCGCTTGATGACGGTTATCTTGTTGGTTCGAGGGGTTCGGTAGGTTCTTCTTTCGTCGCCACTATGACGAGTATTACAGAGGTAAATCCTCTACCGCCGCATTGGCGTTGCCCTCACTGCAAGCACAGCGAATTTATCGAAGACGGCACTTACGGCTGCGGTTTTGATATGCCGGATAAAAACTGTCCGTACTGCGGTACAAAAATGATAAAAGACGGTCATGATATCCCGTTTGCCGTATTCATGGGCTTCGACGGTGATAAGGTTCCCGATATCGACCTTAATTTCTCTGGAGACTATCAGCCCGTAGCTCATAAATACACGGAAGAATTGTTCGGCAAAGACAATGTATTCCGTGCCGGAACGATTGCCACCGTCGCTGATAAAACGGCTTACGGTTATGTAAAAAAATTCTTCGATGAAAAAGGCATCAAAAAACGCGATGCCTATATAAACAGTCTCGTCAACGGCTGTACCGGCGTAAAACGCACCACCGGTCAGCATCCGGGCGGTATCATGGTTATTCCGCGCAATATGGACGTGCATCACTTCACACCTATTCAGCGGCCTGCCGATGACAACGATACCAATACGATAACGACACATTTCGATTACCATTCCATCAGCAGCCGTCTTGTAAAACTTGATATACTCGGCCACGATGACCCGACTGTAATCAAAATGCTGGAAAATATAACACACCGCGACCCGCGCAGCATTCCGTTCGACGACCCGGCGACAATGAGCATATTTTCCTCAACAGAAGCACTCGGCGTTACGCCAGATGAACTCGGGGCCACATCCGGCACCTTCGGAATTCCAGAATTCCGTACACCGTTCACACGTCAGATGCTTGACGATACAAAACCGAAAAAATTCAGCGACCTTGTCCGTATCAGCGGCTTTTCACATGGAACGAATGTTTGGCTCGACAACGCGCAGGACTTAATCACCAACGGCACCTGTACTGTTTCCGATGCCATATCCTGCCGTGATGACATCATGATGCACCTGATACACAACGGCATTGAACCGCTTTTTTCCTTTAAGACCATGGAAAAAGTACGTAAGGGCAAAGGATTGAGTGAAGATGATATCAAGGTCATGAAAGACGGCGGCATACCGCAATGGTACATCGATTCGTGCATGAAAATAAAATATCTGTTTCCGCGTGCTCATGCTACGGCATACGTCATGATGGCGTACCGTATTGCTTTCTGCAAAGTGCATTATCCGCTTGCATTTTACGCCGCATATTTCTCCATCCGTGCCGCCGAATTTGATGCCAACATCATTTCCCGCGGCAAACAGGCTGTACGTGATAAGCTTGACGAAATCATCGCTATGGAAAAACAAAAAAAATTGTCCGTTAAAGACAAAAGTCTTCAGGTTATTCTTGAACTTGCATGGGAAATGTACCTGCGCGGTTTTTCCGTGGAAAAAGTCGATTTATACAAATCAAGTGCCGATAAATTCATTCTGCACGAAAAATCTCTCCTGCCGCCGTTTACCGCACTGACCGGTATCAGCACCACAGCGGCAAATAATATCATTCAGGCACGCAAAGAAGGTGAATTCACCTCCGTCAACGACCTGAAAAAACGTGCCGGTCTCACTACAACAGTAATCGAAAGCCTGCGTGAACATGGCTGTCTTGACAATCTTCAGGAAAATGACCAAATCGCGCTTTTCAGCTAAATAAAAAACTAATAAAGTATTTAAGGAAAACAACTTATGAAACAAACATTATCTCTATCTCAATATATTCTTGTCGGTTCCATGCTGTTCGGCATGTTTTTCGGCGCAGGCAATTTAATTTTTCCTGTACATTTAGGACAGGAAGCCGGTGCCAACGTAATATCTGCCAATATCGGCTTTATGCTGACGGCAATCGGTCTACCGTTTCTCGGCATTATCGCTATGGGCGTTTCCCGCAGCAATGGTCTGTTTGATTTAGCCAGTCGCATAAATACGACTTATGCTCACTTCATCACGATATTACTGTATCTTTCCATCGGACCTGCGTTTGCTTTACCGCGAACAGCTGCCGTTTCTTTTGAAATCGGTTTTGCCAGTCATCTGGATAGCTCCATGCAAACCATCTGTCTTGCCGTATTTACGGTAGTTTTCTTTCTGTTGGCATTGTTTTTTGCCTTAAAGCCGGGAAAAATAATCATATGGATAGGAAAATTTCTCAACCCGCTGTTTTTAATCTTCCTCGCCGTTTTAATCATAACGGCATTTATAAACCCTATGGGTTCTCCTTTTGATATGGCTGTTCAACTGGCATATCAAAAAGAAGCTCTGACAAAAGGCATAATCGAAGGATATAATACAATGGATGCTCTTGCCTCTCTGGCATTCGGCATCATTGTAATCCATACGCTTTCCGATTTAGGTTTAAAAAATCCGAAAGATATCGCTTTCGGCACGTTGAAAGCCGGTATCGTCGTGCTTATTTTAATGGGTATCATTTACAGTTCACTTTCATATCTCGGCGCAGCAAGTCTAGGTCAACTGATATTATCGGCTAACGGCGGTATCGCCCTTGCTGATATTTCCACTTACTATTTCGGCTTCTTCGGTCATATACTGCTCGCCGGCACTGTTACCGTAGCCTGCCTCAAAACGGCAATCGGCCTTATCACTGCCTGCTCCACCACCTTCAGCGAACTGTATCCTCATACTCTGTCATATAAATCGTATGTATATCTGATTACTTTTGTATCATTTCTAATCAGCAATGTAGGATTAACCAGCATAATCTATTTAGCCATTCCTATTTTAATGCTGCTTTATCCACTTGCCATAACCTTGATTTTATTAGCATTCATCGACGCTGTCTGCGGTTATCACCGTTATATTTATCTTTGTACTACAGTATTCACACTGTTTGCCGCTATCGGCGATATGCTGGGAGCTTTACCGTTCGGGTTAAACGAAATTCCTGCTGTAAACAGCATAATAGAAATCTACCGCAATACTCTGCCGTTCTTTGACATCGGCATGGGCTGGATTGTCCCTGCCGTTATCGGTGTTATAATCGGTACCGTTATTACTTTTATAACGAAAAAATAATATTTCTATTTATCGTTTTCTTTGATTTTAAAGAAAACGAACTTAAAGAAAAAATTTTTAAGAGTGCC
>USIX01000135.1 GCA_900554895.1 uncultured Megamonas sp.
TCGTTTTTACCAACTTTGATTTCAGATGACATTTATATTTCCCTCCCCTCCACTAACACGGGAGTGTTGCATTTAATAATCATACCCAAATATTATACATTGCACCCTAGTATATTGTCAACTAGAACATGCAGTATATACGGGTGATTTTATCAACCCGGAGGCCATTGCATGGAGCGGCCGCCGATAATATGGAAATGAAGGTGCTGTACTGTTTGACCGCCTTCTTCCCCTGTATTGACTACAGTGCGGAAGCCTTTTTCTGCTACATCCAATTCCTGAGCAAGTTTCGGAATTACATCGCAGGTGATATGAGCTAGAAGTTCTTTGTCTTCAGCTGTTGTATTCATTAAACTTGCAATGTGTTTTTTCGGAATAACGAGTACATGAACCGGTCCTTGCGGGTCAAGGTCTTTGAATGCTACAACCGTATCATCCTCATAAACGAGTTGAGAAGGGATTTTTTTATTGGCTATTTTACAGAAAATACAATTATCCGACATATTGTGCACCTCCTTTTATTTCGGTATTGTATACATTCGCTCTTTTATCGTAAAAACCTTTTTTTATTTTACAATAATTTCACCTAAAATACCGTCTTTAAAAATTTCTTTTAATTTTACGCTGTAAATTTCTCCTGACGGAATTTTGCCTGGCACGTAGATTTTAATATAATTGGAAGTAAGGCTTTCCGTGTAATTTTCATGTGTCTGCTCAAATAAGACGTCCATGCTTTTTCCTAAGAATTTTGTATGAAAATTCAGTGAGGAGCGTTTCTCTATCTGCTGCATTAAATGTACACGCTGTTTTTTTATATTTTCATCAACTTGATTGGACATGGCGGCGGCCGGTGTTCCTGCGCGTTTGGAATACGGGAATACGTGTATTTTGGCAAAGTTCATGGAGCTGACAAATTCCATACTTTTATGGAACAATTCATCCGTTTCACCGGGAAAGCCGACGATAATATCCGTGGATATGGCAATATCAGGTACTGCACGGCGGATATTTTCAATAAGACGGGCAAATTCCGCCGTCGTGTAATGGCGGTTCATTGCTTTTAAAATCTCATCGCTGCCTGCTTGAAGCGGCAAATGTAGGTGTTTGGTGAAGCGTTCTTCATTTTTTATAAGTTCCAGAAGATGCGGTGAAACTTCTATCGACTCCAGCGAACCAAGACGCAGTCTTTTTAAATTCGGATTGGTAAGACAGACTTTTACGGCATCGCTGAGTGAAATATTTTCGTTTTTAAAATCTCTGCCGTAGGCGCCGAGATGAATTCCCGTAAGCACTACTTCGTGAAAATCATCTGCTACCAATTTATCCAGTGCTTCCTTGATACTATCTAAACGGCGTGAACGTATCGGACCGCGCGTATACGGAATTATGCAATAGGAACAGTAATTACAGCAACCGTCCTGAATTTTTAAAAAAGCACGCGTGCGATGCGGTGTGCCGTACAGCGGAATATCTTCAAATTCATGTGTGTGCATGATATCTGAAACCTCGTTGAACAAACCGTCCTCGCGTGCGGCCTGTTCTACCAAATCCACGATTTTATGTCGCTGCTGTGTGCCGATTACGACTTTTACGCCTTCGATTGCTGCAATTTCTTTTGCCGCAATCTGTGCATAACAGCCTGTAACGGCGATTACCGCTTTTTCATTCAGGCGATTGGCACGGCGAATTAACTGGCGTGATTTACGTTCGCCCAAATGAGTAACGGAACATGTATTTATAATATAAAAATCAGCAGGCTGAGAAAAATCCACAATTTCATAACCGCGCTGACGAAACAATCCTTCCATCGTTTCTGTTTCAACCTGATTAACCTTACAACCGAGAGTGGTTAAAGCAACTTTTAACACATTGACCTCCTTAAATTTATTTTATATTCATTTTTCTTTGAAGCTTAAAGAAAAACGAACCAAAAATCACCAAAGGCATAAGATATCTCTAAGTGATAAATCGCAAAGAGCTACCTTAAAAACCTTTTTAATGTTTCGCTATCGCTGCACTGGGCAAGCCTTCGTAACCCTTCGAAAAAAATAGACAGTATAATAGCTCGAAACACTTGAAATTTGGCTCGTATCTTTTAATTTGGCAAGAATAAAATGAGCTGAAAATACTGCAATTTGCAATCATGCTAAAAATTCCATCCACATTTAGAGTATTTTCACGGTAGGAAAGCTATTAAAAAGAAAAATTTTTAGCTATGGTTTTAGTTTAAATGTTTGAGCAAAGCGAGTTTTTAAACGTTATAGATAAAAATTTTTCTTTTTAAAGTGAAAATCTCTAGAGGGCTGCGAACTAAGCATTTTTGGGGTACTTCTTCTTTAGGCAACAAAGAAAAAGTACATGGTGCAATTACATTGCACCAAATCACAAAGCATCTTTTTCATACATCAGTATACTGAGCATTGCAAGTGAAGCTGTTTCGGTACGCAGTATGCGTTTGCCGAGCGATATACTGATAAAGTTATTTTTTTTGCAAAAAGCTACTTCTTCCGAGCTCAATCCGCCTTCCGGACCGATTAGAATTAAATATTTGTCGGAATTTATTTTCTGTAGAGCTTCTTTTACGGATAAGTCATCTTCTGCTTCATAGCAGATAATACAGGAATAATCACCGTATTTTTCCGTTAGCTGTTTGAAATCCGTAACGGCCTCAACAGTAGGTTTAGCTGTTCTGCCGCACTGTTTAGCCGCTTCATCAGCGATTTTCTGCCATTTTTGCTGCCGTTGCAGTTTCTTTTTAGCATCGTACTTTACTACACAGTGCTGACTTACTACGGGAACAATACTTTTTATGCCTAGTTCCACCGCCTTTTGTACGATATATTCCATTTTATCGCCTTTCGGCAGGCATTGTGCCAGCACAACATCAATCGGCGGTTCCGTATCGGCAGCATCTATATAATGAAGGAATTTCATCTGCACGGTATCAGATGTGCATGATAGAACTTCTGCCTGTGCCACTTTTTTGTTTTTATCCACTACGGTGAAAATCTGCTTCGGTTTTACGCGCATGGAATAAAGCAGATGTTTTGCATCGTCGCCCGTTATTGTAAATGTATCACTCAAAAGTCCGTCTAAAAATAGTCTTCTCATTGCATGTCTTCCCTGCGGCGGAAAATAATTGCTGCCCAGCCGGCTTTTTCGTTCATTTTATCTACAACAAAGCCCTGTCGTTCGGCTTTTTCAATTACTTCCGGTATACGGTCAGCGATAATGCCGCTTGTAAGGATAACGCCGTGCGGATTTAATTTTGTATCGACATTGTCAAACATTCGGATGATTATATCTGCTATAATATTAGCAATGATAACATCTGCACTTCCCGTCATGTTTTTCAGTAAATCGCTCTGGAAAATAGCGATATGGCCGTTTTCTTTGTTTTCAGCGATATTTTCTTTTGCTACTTCTACTGCGACAGGGTCATAATCGGCTGCCTGAATTTCACCGGCACCGAGTTTTGCCGCTGCAATAGCTAAAATACCGCTACCCGTTCCCACATCAAATACTTTCATGCCGGGTTTAATATATTCTTCCAGCAGCTGAATGCACATGGAAGTAGTTGCATGCGTTCCCGTACCGAAAGCCATTCCAGGGTCAAGTTCGATAACAATTTCATCATTTATAGGAGTATAATCTTCCCATGACGGCTTTACGACAATTCTTTCACCTATTTTTTCCGGATGAAAATACTGTTTCCAGTTATTAGCCCAATCTTCATCCTGAATTTCGCAGCAGTTAATCGTGCCCGAACCTTTATCCAGAAACTGACTGAGTTCGTCCATATGCAGACGGAGCTGCTCCAGTTTATTCGGCAAATCTTCATCAGTCGGCAGCCATGCTTTGACTGTAACGGTATCCGTTTCTTCAGCCAAAGGGATATCCGTATAATCCCATGCTCCCGAATGAATATAGTCATTTACCAGTTCCGGGTCTTCAATCAAAACGCCAGAAGCTCCCAGCTCATGAAAAATTTCTGCTACAGCTTCTGTAGCTTCATGCGAAGTTTGAATACTAATTTCAGCCCATTTCACAGGATATTCCTCCTCAATAAAATAATTTGTCAAAATACATAATTCTAATTATACTTTTTAGCCGACAAATTGTAAACATCTACTTTAATTTATCAAAGCTTGTAACTGAAAGGAATGATTTTATGCAGCTTTTGCAATTACAGACAAAAATATTGGCGGATAAAGCACAAACGTTGTCCTACATTGAAAATTTTATTGATGATATTATTACTGCGCAGACCGATTTTATTGCTTTGCCGGAAATGTTCTGCTGCCCGTATGAAAATAAATTTTTTCCGCTTTATGCCGAAAAACACGGCGGTACTGTGTACCGATTTTGTCAACGTCTGGCGCAAAAATACCACGTTTATATTTCCGCCGGTTCTATGCCGGAAATAAACAAGCAAGGTGAAATTTTCAATACGGCCTATGTATTTGATAGCAGTGGAACAGAAATTGCCCGTCATGCTAAAATGCACCTGTTCGATATCGATATTGCGGGTGGACAGTATTTTAAAGAGTCGGATACATTGACGGCCGGCAGAGAAATTACTGTTTTTACAACGAAATGGGGCAAAATGGGACTGTGCATCTGTTATGATTTCCGTTTTCCTGAGCTTGCTCGATTGATGACGGATTACGGTGCTAAGATTATTTTTGTTCCTGCGGCATTTAATCATACGACCGGTCCGCTTCACTGGGAACTGATGTTTAGAAGTCGCGCTGTTGATAATCAGGTTTTTACCGTAGGCACGGCTCCTGCTTATGATAAATCCGCTTCATACCATTCCTGGGGGCACAGCATTGCCGTATCTCCTTGGGGAAAAGTTTTAAATCAGTTGGATAAACAGGAGGGATATCAGTTTACAGATATTGATTTTAATGAAGTTACTGCTGTTCGCCGACAGCTGCCGTTATTGAGACACCGTCGTTTCGATATTTATAATTTGACGAAAATAAAATAAACCTTGTTTATTCATAAGAAAATTTAATGTATAAAAGGTATTGCATTGGTTTTAATAATATATTAAAATAAATTCAGTCATAAGAATTATCTATCGTTTTATTAAAATAATAGGTATATTAATATTAGGAGGATTTTATTCAATGTTATTAATCAAAGACCGTTTGCAAGGAATTTTTGTCTGTCTGCTGGTTGCTGTTCCCGCATTTTTTCTTGGCAGAGAATATGAAATCGTTGGCGGACCTGTTTTTGCCATTTTAATCGGTATGTGCCTGTCCAAGTTCGTGCGTGAAAAAGATATTTTAAAGAGCGGCATCACCTTCACCTCGAAAAAAGTTCTGCAATACGCTGTTATCCTGCTAGGCTTTGGACTGAATTTAAGCACGGTCATTGCTGTCGGTGCGACATCGTTGCCGATTATCGTATCTACGATTGCAACATCTTTAATCACGGCATATATTATTTTTAAACTTTTGGCTATACCGGCGAAATCTTCTGTTTTAATCGGTGTCGGTTCGTCTATCTGTGGCGGTTCGGCGATTGCAGCAACTGCACCGGTAATTGATGCCAATCATAAAGAAATTGCTCAGGCCATTTCCGTTATTTTTCTGTTTAATATAGTTGCTGCACTGATATTTCCTACACTCGGCAATATGCTGGGACTTTCCAATGAAGGCTTTGCTATTTTTGCTGGAACAGCTGTTAATGATACTTCTTCTGTTACGGCGGCGGCTTCTTCGTGGGACAGTATGCACAATACGGGGACAATGGTTCTGGACGGTGCGACTATCGTCAAATTGACCAGAACGCTTGCTATTATTCCTATTACCCTGATTTTAGGTTTCTATCAGGCGAAAAAATCTTCCGGCACGAATAAAGCCAGCATAAAATCTGCATTTCCAATGTTTATTCTGTATTTTATTCTTGCTTCCGTGATTACTACGATTTGCAACTACTGTATGGACAGCAGTATTTTTTCCGCTGAAATCTCCGGTTATATACTTTCCTTCTTTGCTCTGATGAAATTCTGCAGTAAGTTTTTCATCATTATGGCAATGGGTGCTATCGGACTGCATACTGATATTATCGACCTTATAAAAAACGGTGGCAAACCGATTATTATGGGCTTTTGCTGCTGGGTGGCAATCG
>USIX01000136.1 GCA_900554895.1 uncultured Megamonas sp.
TGCAAAAGCCAGAGCCAAGGAAATTCTGGAAAAAACCTTCTCCCAGTCGGAAGCTATGCGCAACGATTCCGTTCAGTATGCACAACAGGTTTTCGACCATATGGGATTATATGTGCAAAATGTTATGAACAATATTCAGGCAGCTAAAGAAGGCTTAAAAAACATTGAGGTAAAAAAAGAAGAAAAAGCACCTTCAGAAGAAAAATAATCTCTGTATAAAAAAGCTACTGTTTTGGATTTTTCAAGCAGCAGCTTTTTTCATGAAGAAAGGAAGTTGTAATTGATAAAATTAGAACCTTCGATTTTACAATCGGTAACAAAACCGGCTCGTTACACCGGCGGCGAACTCAATGCCGCACACAAAAATCATGCACAGATGAAATGCAGCTTTGCACTTTCCATGCCTGATGTATATGAAGTCGGCATGTCCAATCTCGGACTTAAAATTTTATATGAAGTACTGAATGAACGCAGCGATACTGTGGCGGAACGCGTTTATGCTCCATGGCTCGATATGGAGGAGAAAATGCGAGAACATAATATTCCGCTTTACACTTTGGAGTCATTTACACCGCTCAGAGAATTCGATTTTGTCGGCTTTTCTCTGCAATACGAAATGATTTACACGAATGTACTCAATATGCTTGATTTGGCGAAAATTGCACTTTGGCAAAAAGACCGTGCGGATGATGAACCGTTTGTCGTAGGCGGCGGTCCGTGTGTTTACAACGTAGAACCTGTTGCTGATTTCTTCGACTTTTTCGTTATCGGTGAAGGCGAAGAAGTTTTAAACGAAATAGTTGACACTTTTATTAAATGGAAAGAAAATGGTAAAACAGGTGGCAGAAACGGATTTTTACGCGAAGTAGCAAAACTTGACGGTATATATGTTCCATCACTGTATGAAGTTCATTATAATGAAGATAATACTTTTAAAGAAATTATACCGCTTGCATCTGAAGCAAAACCGGTAATCCAAAAACGTGTAATCAAAGATTTCCGCAATGCATTCGCCATAAAAAAACCGGTACTGCCGTACATTGAAATCGTACATGACCGCATAATGCTGGAACTGTTCCGCGGCTGTACGCGCGGCTGCCGTTTCTGCCAGGCGGGAATATCCTATCGCCCCGTACGCGAACGCCCGGCGGACAGACTGCGTACCGTTGCCAAAGAACTGATTGACAATACCGGTTATAATGAAATGTCTTTAACTTCCCTCAGTTCCGCTGATTACAGCTGTCTTAACGAAATTGTCGATAACCTTATGGAAGATTATAAAGATGAACTCGTTTCTTTCTCGCTTCCTTCACTGCGTATCGACAGTTTCTCCATCGACCTGGCTCATAAAATGCAGCAGGTACGAAAAAGCGGTCTGACATTTGCACCAGAAGCCGGAACGCAAAGACTGCGTGATGTCATCAATAAAGGCGTTACAGAAGAAAATCTCATGGAGGCAACCGGAGCAGCTTTCCGTCACGGCTGGAAAACGGTTAAATTATATTTTATGATGGGACTGCCGACGGAAACGGATGAGGATATCATCGGTATTGCCGAACTCGGTGCCAAAGTTGCCCGATTATACCGTTATATAACGAAACGCCGTGATATAAAAGTAACAGTCAGTGTATCATGTTTCGTACCAAAACCGTTTACACCGTTCCAATGGTTTCCGCAAAATACGCTGGAAGAATTTCAACGCAAGCAGCAGCTCTTGAAATCGCATATTACCGACCGTGCCGTACAGTTCAATTATCATACGGCAACAACCAGTGAACTGGAAGGCGTCATTTCACGCGGCGACAGACGATTGAGTAAAGTCATATATCAGGCATGGAAAGACGGTGCCAAATTTGACGGCTGGAGTGAAGAATTCAAATACGATGTATGGATGAATGCTTTTGATAAATGCGGTATCGACCCGTATTTTTATAACAGACGCGAATATACCTTTACGGAAAAACTGCCATGGGAACACACTACACCGGCTGTCAGCAAAAAATTCCTGCAAAGAGAATATGAAAAGGCCTTAAAAGGCGAACTGACGCATGACTGCCGCCATGATAATTGTAACGGCTGCGGTATTTGTCCTTCACTCGGCACGGATATGGATACGATAAATTAAAGAAAGGCAGTTGTATAAATGATAAAATACCGTTTAAAAATCACCAAAGGTGAACCGATAAGATATATTTCCCATCTCGACTTTGCCGCACTTATGCAAAGAGCAATCTGTCGTGCCCATCTGCCGGCTGCATATTCGGAAGGATTTAATCCTCATATGAAAATCGCATTTGCTTCCGCCCTATCGGTCGGCATAACCAGTACTTGTGAATATATGGACCTGGAACTGAAAAAAGATGTCTGCCAGCCGGAGGTTTTTGACAGACTGCGGGCTGTACTGCCTCCAGGAGTGGAGCTTTTACAGGTCAAACAGATAGACCTGCGCTCCAAAGCTCTCATGTCCATAGTGGATGAAGGCTCATACGAAATAAAACTGCCTTTGTCCGACGACTTTGATAAAATACAGCATTCCATAGAAACTTTTAATAAAACGGCGCAGATTATCATCACAAGAGAAACGCCGAAAAAACGTAAAGAAATTGAAATAAAACAATATCTGCCGAAAAAAATTACGTTTACTGCAGAAAACAGTGTACTAAAACTGCAGTTAAATATAAAAATAACTTCTACCGGAACGGTTAAACCAAGTGAAGTTCTGGAAGCACTGAATGATAAATTCCAGCTTAGCCTGCCGGTAAAAGAAGCTCTAATCTGCCGTACCGGACTATATCATCAGGGAAAAAATCTAATAGATAACGATTAATATCAAAATAAAACAGTTCGTTTTTCTTCATTTGAAGAGAGACGAACTATTTTTTATTTTATGAGTAGAAAAAAAGGAATTTTTGAAGATATAGCGAAAAATAATAATATAACAAATTGAATTCATACTATAATGTTTCATTATAAGGAGGATTTTATCATGGGTAAAATAAATAAAATTTTAGTTCCGGTAGACGGTTCGGATAACGCGTGCAAAGCCGTTGACCGTGCAATCGACATGGCTGAAAAAGCAAAAGCTTCGTTGGAATTCGTATATGTTGCCAGCCATATCAATGAACACATTCCTAGCGAAATCGTTTTTGACCGTATTTGGGAAAAACTGCCGCAGGGTATCGCAGCAACTAAACATGTAGAAACAGGTTCCAGACCGAAAGCTATCATCAGAGTAGCACAGGAAACCAATTCAGATATAATTATCATGGGAAGTCGTGGTCTCGGTATTTTCAAAGGAGCATTAATCGGCAGCGTAAGCCAAAAAGTTATTGAAGATTCTCCTATCCCTGTTATGGTAGTAAAATAAACCAAGATAAATCCGGAGGAACATTTCAATGATTTACACTTATAAATCGCATACACCGAAAATTGCTAAAACGGCACTCATTCATCCCAGTGCTGTAGTTATCGGTGATGTTACTATCGGTGAACACAGTACTATTTGGCCGGGAGCCGTACTTCGTGGCGACCTGCAGCCGATTTACGTCGGAGATTACACGAACATTCAGGATAATGTTACGGTGCATGTAATGAGCGATGCTCCAATCCATATCGGCAGCTACGTTACCATCGGACATAATGCTGTTATTCACGGCAGTAAAGTCGGCGACAATACGCTTATCGGCATGGGCGCCATTCTGCTCGGCTACAGCGAAATAGGACACAATAGTGTAATCGGTGCCGGTACACTTATCACTGAACATAAAAAATTGCCGAACAATTCAATGATATACGGTTCACCGGCAAAAGTAATCCGTGCCTTGCGTGAAGATGAAATAGAAGCATTACGTAAATCAGCAGAGCATTATAACCTTTTAGCACAAAACTACAAAAACGAAGAATAATTAGGAGTGTTACTTATGATACAAAGAACGTTGGTATTGATTAAACCTGATGCAGTAGTGAATTTTCATATCGGTGATATTATCAACCGCTATGAACGGGAAAAATTCGATATAGTAGCTATGCGCATGTTGGAAATGGACGACTGTATAGCTTCCAAACACTATGCTGAACATATAGGCAGACCGTATTACCAGCGTTTAGTCGATTTTATGGCTACAGACAGAATTGTTGCTTTGGTCGTTGAAGGCGAAAACGTTATTGAACGCGTACGTGAAATACATGGAAAAACCGATCCGACTCAGGCAAAACCGGGTACAATCCGTGCCGATTTTGCTTTATCTAAAACAGTAAATTCTGTTCATGCTTCTGACAGCCCAGAAAGTGCAGAACGTGAAGTACACGTATTTTTCAGTGAAACAGAAATCTATCAGCCAAATCATAATATTGATTTTAGTGTATTTAACGATGACTGAGAGGTAAAATATGTCGATTTGTACAAAAACAGGCGATAAAGGTATGACTTCTTTATATACAGGTCAACGTGTAGCCAAAAATTCTCTGCGTGTCAAAGCTTACGGAACGGTGGATGAGGTTACATCCGCACTTGGGCTGGCACGTGCTTTCAGTGAAAAAGAGGAAATAAAAACCCTTTTACTTCAGCTTGAACAGACCAATTTAAAATTAATGGCAGATTTAGCCAGTATTACGGATAAATACTATATTACTCAGGACGTAATAGACGATATTGAAACCAAAATCACTGAATTTGAAGGCAAATTGCCACCGATAAAGGCGTTTATAATGCCGGGCAATACTAAAGCAGGAGCATTTTTGGATTTAGTCCGTACAACAGTTCGCCGCGCTGAACGCGAAATTCTGTCATTAGCTGCTGAAGAAGAAATAAACTCTAATGTAAAAATATATTTAAATCGTTTATCTGATTTAGCTTTTTTACTGATGCGTACAGAAGAAGAATTATAAAATGTAAATTTTTCAAGGAACAGATTTTATTATTTAAGTCTGTTCCTTTATTTTAATACTGACTCAAAACAATTACGTAAGTAATTAAGTCATACAAATCTACCGCAGGGAGTATGGAAAGTTGCGCTTGTAAAAAAGCATAAGATGACTATATTCCAAGGAATATGTCGCTGTTCTCGTATAAGCAAGAAGCTCACACTTTCATAAGTAAGCGTAATTCACAATATCTATATCAGATAAAAAATACTGCTACACTTATTTTCTTTTTGTCCATTGTTATAATTCAGCAAATATGGCATAATAAAATTGTCAATTAGTCTATTTGTCTAAAGGTTTATAAATTTATGGAAAAATTTCAACAACTCCAAACAATAATAGAATTATTATGCATGGAGATGATTATATGATTGAAATAAATAAAATTGATAAATATTTTGGACAAATAAAAATACTGAATGATTGTAGTTTAACTATTAAAAACGGTGATTTTATTGAAATTGTTGGAGCAAAAGGAGCAGGTAAATCTGCTTTAATGAAAATGATTGCCGGATTTATTAAACCTGACCATGGATATGTACTGATTGACCATAAATTGCCGTATAAACAGATATTGAACATCGGCTATGTATCAAAAGATATTAACTGGTATAAAAATCTTACGGTCGAAGAAAACATTCTTTTATCTGCCAAAAAACATGAAATTTCTATGGATGAAGCTAAATATATTACTGCTAAAATTTTAGAATTTATTCAGATGACTGATATGAAAAATTCTTTAGCAGGTGAATTATCGGCTGAAATGAAATTTAAATTATCCTTAGCTGTGATTATGGTGTACAAACCTATGATTTTGTTAATAGAAATTCCTCGTGAACTAAGCTCAAATAAACACTTTAAAGATGAATTATGGTCTTTATTGGAGAAAATTAATGAATATAATGTCACCATAATTGTCTCTACAAGTTGTTTAGATAAAACTAAACGATGTAAAAAAATTGTATTAATGGATAAAGGAAAAATCTTATTGATTGACAGCTGGCATAATTTAAAAAACAAAATAGAACATGAAAATTTTTTGTTTAAAGATTTACTGTCCAAATTAGAGGATATAACTTAATAAACGATTACAATAAAAACATTCTTGTAATAGTATGTATTTTATTGTATGATAATTAAACAGATAAGAGGAGTGATACTCAAGAGGCTGAAGAGGACGGTTTGCTAAATCGTTAGACGGCTCC
>USIX01000137.1 GCA_900554895.1 uncultured Megamonas sp.
TTTCTTCCATATATGCCTCCTAACCACTAAAAAAACAGTGAATAGATATCAAGTGTAGTACGAATACTTTTGTGTCCCAATCTTTCCGAAACGGCTTTTATGTTGACACCTTTACTGATAAGCCATGAAGCGTGAGTATGGCGGCAATCGTGCATCCTGTAATCCTGTGATAATCCGGCTTGTTTCAATAGTTTTTGCTTAAATATTCTATCCGTAAAATATGCCGGATCACAGAAAGTGCCGTCTTCATTTTCGATAACGAAATCATGCTTCTGTTCATATTTATTGCGATACAATTTTTTCCGTTCTTGATGTTCTTCTTTAAACAGTTTAAGTTCATCAATTAGAGCCTGCTCCACTTTTATAGTGCGCAAACTGGTACTGTTTTTCGCCATAAGCTGCAATCTTTTTCCATGCCGTGTCGATATGACAGTCTGTTTTACAGAAATCAGATTTTGTGAAAAATCTATTGCAGAATATTCCACCCCAAAAATTTCTCCAATCCTAAATCCGGTAGCGAATGCTATCCTAATTACTAAATATGCCCTGCTGTTATAATTTCTGGCTGTTTCCAGCAGCTTTCTGTATTCATCAACAGTAAATATGGCAATAGGACGTTTAGTAATATGCAATGCCTTCGTCAAATCCATAACGTTCATTCGCATTAAACCGTCAGCTACTGCAACATCAAGAGCAGTTTTAATAAGTCTTCGCGTTGCATTAACGGTATTTGCCGAAAGTTTTCCGCCGGTACTGCTGCCTGTTTCCTGTAAATTATACAGAAATTTCTGTAATATAATGCGGGTTAAATCTGTTAAAGCGATATTGCCAATAGTCGGTAATATATAACATCTTAAAAGACTGTCATATCGTTCATATGTTTTTTGTCTTACCGTTGGTTTAACTGTATTTTCCAGCCATTCACGCATATAATCACCCAGCAGATTTTCCGTAGATTTTTTACCTGCCCGCATCAATTCAATATCTTTAAGAAATGCTTTTCCTTTTTTGATTACTTCAATTTTGCGCTTATCAGTAATTTTTTTACGCTTTCTCTCACCTGTTTGTAGGTCAGTATAACGAAACTGACCTACAAAACGCTGAATTTTTTCATCATAATATATCGAACCTTCATTATTAGCTCGTCTGCTTCTTGCCAAGATATCACCTACTCTCTGCACTCTTCAAGAAATTTCAAAAAGTCTTTACCAAGATAAAGTGAACGCCCTTTCAGTTTTATACACGGAACTTCGCAATCTTTAAGCATTCCGTATAAACCGGATTTGCTGAGCGGAATATACTGCAACAATTCCGATACCGTGTACAGTTTTTCAGCTTCCACTTTATCTATGCCTAATCTTTTTTCTAATGTAACCATATTTTTCACCCCATAACCATAGTATATAATTATCTATCAATACCTTTTCGCGGTACACGTTCTATCACTTGAATAGATTCTTTTGGCAATTCCTTTTTGTGTTCTACCACTTGAAGGAACTCTCTTTGTAACTTCCTTTGGGATTGCTCTAATAGAACTTTAACCGCTTTATCGGATAAACATTCTGTATTTATCCACGTTATTTCTCCTGTCTGCATATTATTCATTATGCCAAGAGCTTTCTCAGCTTCATTATTCTCATTAAGTATAGCTATGCCCATGAACACTTTTTTATTCATTATTATCCCTCCATTAATTTATTAAAACTGAATACGCTCTCTTTTTTCTTAGGTTCTCTTGTAAAGAAAGCCGTCAATTCTTCAAATACATCTACATCAATACAATCTGTCCTTTCATTTATAGAAAGGAATTTCTCTATTTCATCATTTACCATACAATCATCTGATACATCTATTTCTGCTTCTGGACAGTACGGCACTTCATTAATATAATCCGGTTCTTCATAATAAGTTTCTTCTATTAAGGAGTTATTAGTGCTTACAAACTGTACATTATCTGGTTTTACTATTGCAGTCATTTTATTTTTTCGCCGCAATAGTTTCGGTATTCTATGTTTTCCCAGAATATTATCAATGAAGTCCTTGAACTTCTCCAATTCCTTAATACCTTCAGAAAATTTTTTCTCTGTGGAGACATTGTAGCAGTCCATAACAATGTGTGCATGCGGTCGCTTTTTTATATTATCATGAACTGCTGCCACCATCTGATAATCCGAACCGTAAAACTTGGCAATTTCCTTTGTTACCGCCAAATATTCCTGCCAGTTAAGACGAGCCTGTTCATCATCTACAGCATACGATATTACAATATGCTTCAATGGACGTCCGTTATTTTTTCCTGTACACTTAGCAAAAAAACCGAAACTTTCCAGCACATTATCTATATCCACCATATTAACCCAGCATAAATCCGGATGAGTAGCATCTTTTCGTAGAATATAATCCAAATGCTTCTTGCTTATCCGTTTATTTTCTTCTTCGGTTGTTGCCTTTGTGTTTATAACTCGCACTATCGAATTAGTTCCCATAACCGTTTTAACTCCTTTTTTATTACTGCTTTATTCGGTTCATCTGCATTTATTAACAATAATAATTTCATTACGGTATTTCCCACTGCTTCATCTCGTGAAAAAGAAGATATACCATTGATATAATTCTCAATCAAATCATTGATAACCGTCGTTGTCGTTTTGCCTTCTAAAGCAATCTTTTTTTTGAATCTTTCTTTGAGTTGGGAGCTTCGATAATTGAAGCTCCCCTTCACAATATCAGTCTTATTCATGCTGTTCATCTTTTTTCAATGTAAGTCCGCAAAAAGCCCAAACATTTTGTGTTGGCGAAACCCGAGTCCGCTTATATTCTATTGACGGAAACGCTGAAAAAATACCTTCCCGCAGATCTGAACGGGTTTTTCGATTCAAGCCATTCGTATAGCAAAAAGTTGAATACATCTGATAAAGCTCTGCGCTACTGATGCCCTTAGCGTTTATATCTTCAGCTAGAACAGTCTTAATAAATTCTTCAACCGAATTTTCCTGTGTAATGTATCTTTCCTTGCAGTTTTTGACCTCATCTGGAACGGAAAAGCAACCGTTGTTAGCTAAAACATCTGCAAATTTTTCTACAGCGCGAGATAAAATAGCGTCTCGTTCCTGCCACAATTTTTTAGGAAGCTGATAATCCCGACTTTTTTCATCCACTGTTTTTTTGAACGGAACTATATTCAAACGGTCAAAGATTGCCATAGCATTTCCGTCATCAAAGGTCGGCAGATAATTCGTGCAGTAGATTTGACGAACATTCGGAAGTACCCATAACGGATCGCGACCTTTCCGTTCAATTACAATCGGTTCTCCAGCAGTTAATGATTTGAAGTTCGCCAAATTTCTAGCTTTTCCCTTATTCATTTCATCGCCAATATTGAGTTTTGCACACGCAACGTCGTATGAACGGAACTTATCCCCAAGGTCTTGGAAATTTACGTGACTAACAACACTTGATGGCTGTAGCACTGAACCCAAAAAATTGGCAATTGTAGATTTCCCTGACGCAGGAGCACCGACAAACACAACTGCCTTCCGCAAATTATTAACAGAAGAGATCAGAAATCCGATATTTTGCAAAAAATACTTGAACATTATTTCTTGAGGTTTTGTATTAAAAGTTTCTTCCATAAATTTGGTAAACACAGGCATCTGTTGAAGAGGAGAAGCTGGTTCAATATAATCGGCGTTGATGATGTAACTAAAACGCAAATGTTTCGTTTCCTCAACAAATTTATTTATAAATTTTTTTGATGATAAATCGTATAATCCATTTCTAAAATTTATAAATTGAGGATTATTTATTTCGGTCGACTTTATCAATAATTGCGTGTTTACAATTAAATCAGCAATAATTTTCTCAAAAGTTCTTTTATCAATTTCTGCCTGCGCTGCAGGTTCAAATAAACTCTGCCGAAGACGAATATTTGCCTGTTCACGCAGATTTTCCCAGAAATAGCCTTCTTGATGCAAATACAACGTACGTCCGTCAGAACAAATACGCCCAGTTGCAATCATCGCTTCTTTGATTTTCTTTACCGAGATTACATCTATTCCCGCTCTATTAGTATAGATGAAATCTTTCAGAATTATTAACCTTTTTTCGTGTTGTACATACATAGTCATATCCTCCTATTATTTGTGGTATAATTTTTTTGGAATGCTTTAAGTATACGATAAAGTTTTCTAAAAAAAACTCCCCCACTTTTAAGAGGCACTACTATGTTAAATATCTACAATACGCAATTACTAAAAAAATATAATATCTTAAAGAAGCAATCTATTGATTATGTAAATCTAAAAGACAAGTTAAATGAACAAATAAAAAAATCCATATTAATAAAATCCGTTTATTTAAATGATATATTTACAAAACCACAAAATATATCAAAAAAAGAACTTTTAACTAAAATTTTTCCACAATATAACAAAAACTTTATCGAAAATCATATCAAAATAATATGTAAACAAAAAAAAGAGCTTGATGACTTTAATAAAACAGTTCTTTCTAAAAAAATTTTCAAACCTCAAATAACTAATTCATATACTACTTTAAAAGCATTAATAAATAATATCGTTGAAAAATATATACATGACTTTAATATCCATAAATTTATTACATTAAGAGCTAATGAAGATTTTTCCACTAAAACATACATTGATTATTATGTAAAAAAATTCTTGATCTCATTTTTAATAATGGAGTTTAACGAAGCTAGCATAAGTATTACAAAAGAAAAAATAACATTTACTGATAATGCTACAAAATCTCCTGAAAAACAACTAGAAACTAAACTAAATAAATTACCATTACTCCCATTTTGTATTCAATACATTAGTAACAATTATGCTTTAAATTATGATAGAAAAAGCCTTTTTGGTCATCTATCAAAAGATATATTGCAAGCTTTTTTTTCTGCTCCTACAGACACTAATCCATACAATTATACGTATCTTCCATTAGCAAAAACCTCTACAGATAAACGATCCTCTTATACTTATGATAAATATTTAGATTTTCTCACTAACTTTAAAACTCTATTCAAGAATACATCAACAGAACCAACAAATTTTTATAATATTCTTCAACAAGACTTACTAGAACTCATAACCAATGCCAATTTTATCATATATAATAGTACAACTTCTCCGATGAACAGAGCCATTATAGCTTTTATAAAAAAGAACGAAGTTGAATATATCAAGCTACGTGATTATTGTTGTAAATTCTATTATTTCTGTAGCTTAATCCCAATGCCTGAATATAGATTAATTTTATCTGATCTATTTACACAAGCTATTTTTTTCGAAAGAAAATTAAGTACTTTAGATTTTCAAATAGAAATGGATTATAATAATAGTAAAATAAACTATGAAACTGACACTACAATAGACTGTTTCAATGCTTATATTGAATACTTAGTCGAACAAACTATTCCCAAAATGTTATCTCAATTATATAATGAAATTAACAATTACTATCAAATAACGACTAAAGATACGAGTATTAATATACATACACTAAACTATTTAAATCAAGAGCTTATGTTTTTGTGGGATGATATTGTTAAGGAATTTAATAAAGTTCAAAGACCATATTATATAGGAAAAACACCTTATGGAAAAGTTTATGATTGCTTTTTATCCGATCCCCAAAAGCAATTATTTTGCTTAGAAAACAATCAATTATTTACTAATCTTGCTAACGAACATTACAAATTTTATTGTGAAGAACCCTTATCTTTATCAGATAAAAATGCCTTCATAAATCTCCATAAGCTTATTTTTAGTGCTGTGTATCACGAACCTGATAGTTTCATAAATAATCATCATATTGCTCCTCAAATAAAAATAAAACGACTATCTGAACGAGATGAAACGGTCATTAATTTTGACAAATGGTGTTATAAAAATGATAACTATATAAAAGAAAAGTTTCATTTGAATTAATACTTTCATAAAAAATTGGAATTTATACGGAACAGGCGGAACTATGGAACAACGCATAAAAACTAAAAAATGGCACCAAATTTAGCACCTAGAAAAACAAAAAAGCGATATCAGATTTTCTCTGATATCGCTAATGCTTACAAAATG
>USIX01000138.1 GCA_900554895.1 uncultured Megamonas sp.
TAGGGTTTAAAAAAGACTTTGCAGACATTTCTCCGGTCCGATTATTGACTTGATTTTAGGAAAACAGCGCCAACCGGTTATCACTCCCGTTTTACAGGATACGCTTCGCAGCTACCTTGCCCAAGGCGGCAACTTGCTTGTAAGCGGGACGAATCTTTTCTCCGACAGCTGGGGCAACGCACAAGACCGTACGTTCGTCGAGGAGGTACTAAAAGGGAAGTTGGCTAGCCGTAATGCCAGCAAGGAGGGAATCGTAAACAGTTGCGCATCCCCTTACGGATATATAAACGGCAGATACACGTTCCGGACACGTCCGAACCCTATTTGCTACTCGATCGAGTCGGTAGACGGTGTACTTCCGGCGGATAAGCTCGCCCATACCATCTTGAGATATCCGGAGAACAATATCGGGGCGGGAATCGTTTATGAAGGAAAATACCGGACTTGTTCGCTCGGTTTCCCATTCGAGGCGCTTCAAACACCGTCGGAACGAAATCGACTCATGGAGTCCATCTTACGCTTTTTCTCCATTCAACAACAAAATAAAATACAGTATATACAATGAAACGAATCAATTGCTTTATCCCTTATGGAAAAATAGAGGCTACACGACAAACGGTAGCGCAATTGGCCGAGTCGTCCTTAGTGAGTCAGATCTATCTAATCACGGACGATCCCCACGCCAAGGCTATTTATCCCTGCAATTTAATCCGCACGGAGAATATATGGAGCACGAAGACCCTCCGGGAAATAGCCGGCTATGCCAGTGCCCATTATACGTTAATTTATATAAAGGTACGAGCCGAATTCCAAATGTTTCAAGCCGTTGTACCGTCTGTATTCATATAAGTATTTTGAAGGCTTACTCTGTGCAGCGTAAGCGAAACGTTAAAAAGGTTTTCTTTTTGGTTCGTTTTTCTTTGTATCAAAGAAAAATGAATAGTATACGTACATATTACTTTGTCTATCGGCTCTATCTATGGTATTATAATATGTTAGAATTGTAGTTAAAGTAGTTGAAAATGAAAACAGACTAATCAAGCGAGATTTGAAAGGGGATTTTTTATGGCTAGAATGTTTGGTACTGACGGTGTGAGAGGTAAGGCGAATGTGGAGCTTACGCCGGAACTGGCGTATAAACTGGGACGCGCCGCAGCTATTTATTTTACGAAAAAGAATGGAGAAAGTGCGACGATTTTTATCGGGCGTGATACGCGCCTGTCAGGTCCAATGTATGAAGCGGCTCTTACTGCCGGGATTTGTTCTGCTGGAGGTCATGCCGTAATATTGGGTGAACTTCCGACGCCTGCCGTAGCATTTTTGGCTCGCAAACATAAAGCCGATGCAGGTATTGTCATTTCTGCATCCCATAATCCGTTTCATGATAATGGCATAAAATTTTTCGGCGGTGACGGTTACAAGCTGCCGGATATTGTGGAAGACAAAATTGAAGCATTAGTGCACAGAATTGAAATGGAAGATGATTTATACCGTCCGACAGATGAAAAAATCGGTTATTTGACGTATCGCCACGATTTACTGGAAGAATATATTGCTTTTGTCGTAAGTACAACCGATATTGAACTTGAAGGCATGAAAATTGTTCTTGATTGTGCCAATGGCGCAGCTTATGAAGCTATGCCGCGCATTTTGCGCCGTCTCGGTGCCGATGTGATTGTCATCAATGATAAACCGAACGGTATAAATATCAATGACAACTGCGGTTCTACACATCTTGAAATGCTGCAGAAAGCTGTCGTTGAACATAAGGCTGATATCGGTATTGCCCATGACGGTGATGCGGACAGATGCCTGTGCATTGATGAAAACGGTCAGTTTATTGACGGTGACCATATGATTGCAGCATGTGCGATTTATATGATGGGAAAAGGAACGCTTAAAAATAATACGGTCGTGACGACGGTAATGGCTAATATCGGTTTCCATAAAGCAATCAAGGAAAATGGCGGACGTACGGAAATTACGGCTGTCGGCGACAGATATGTATTGGAAAACATGCTGGCAAACAATTACAATCTGGGCGGTGAACAGTCCGGTCATATTATTTTCACTGATTTTTCCACGACGGGAGATGGTCCTGTTACGGCACTTCAGGTATTGTCCTATCTGAAACGCACGCGTCGCAAAGCTTCGGCTATCACGAATATCATGACAAGCTATCCGCAGTTGCTCGTTAATGTGAAAGTGGCTACGAAGGAAGGCTGGGAGGATAACAGCAATATAAAACTGGCGATAAAAGAAGGAGAAAAACAGCTCGGTGAAAACGGACGTATTCTTGTCCGTCCGTCCGGTACGGAACCGTTAATCCGTGTTATGGCGGAAGGTCCAGACCAGCAGGAACTGGAGGAAATCTGTCAGAAGATAGCTGACGTAGTAAAAAAAGAACAGGGCTGAAAAGCAAATCTATTGACAAAAACGTAAGTTATATTTAAAATATGAGCATGCACGAATGATAAAAGAAAGTGCATGCTCATTATATTTATCGGATATTTATGGAAAAAGTTTCATACTTTAGCGCTGGCTCTGCAAAAAGCAGAGTACGAGGAGAAAGTCGTCGAAATATCAGCGGATGCTTTCCGGCCCGGTCTGGTCGATACAAACTGGCAAAACTTTTGAGTGATTGAAAGGACAATACAGCAGATGACTCCGATAATATGATATGAGCCAAATTTCATATTTTTTTAGGAGGACATATTTATGTGCGGTATTGTAGGTTACGTTGGTGAAAAACAGGCAGCCGATTTCTTAGTTGACGGCTTGACTAAATTGGAATACAGAGGATATGACTCTGCAGGGATTGCTGTTTTTGACGGTGAAAAAATCGACATTGAAAAAACAGTAGGTCGTCTGGCTGCATTGAAGGAAAAAATTAAGGAACATATGCCGCAGGGCGTTATCGGTATCGGTCATACAAGATGGGCAACGCATGGCCGTCCGTCCGATGTTAATGCGCATCCGCATACGGACTGCTCTGGCAAATTTGCTATTGTTCACAACGGTATTATTGAAAACTTCATGTCGTTGAAAGAGGAATTAATCGAAAAGGGTCATAAATTCGTTTCCGAAACGGATACGGAAGTTGTAGCTCATTTAATCGAAGAGGTTTATGAAGGCGATTTTGTAAAAGCGGTAAATGCTGTGCTTGACCGTATCGAAGGTTCCTATTCTCTCGTATTCATGTGTCAGGATTATCCGGATACGCTTATCTGCACGAAAAAAGACAATCCGCTCGTAATCGGTCTGGGCGAAGGTGAAAATTTCATTGCTTCCGATATTCCGGCGATTATTGCTTATACACGCCGTACTTATATCATGAATGACGGAGAAATCGCCGTAGTTAAAAAGGACAGCATCTGGGTGACGGACAGAAAAGGCAATCCGATTACGAAAAAAGTATTTGAAGTAAACTGGAATGCAGAAGCTGCGGAAAAAGGCGGCTATGAACATTTCATGCTCAAAGAAATTTTTGAACAGCCGAAAGCTGTAAGAGATACAATCTCTCCGCGTCTGAAAAAAGACAATACGGCTGTAGTGCTTGATGAACTGAAATGGACGAAAGAATATGTAGAGGCATTTAATAAAGTATATATTATTGCCTGCGGTACGGCGTATCATGCCGGCCTTGTAGGTAAATACTATATTGAAAAACTGGCTCGTATTCCAGTTGAAATCGATATTGCTTCTGAATTCAGATATAGAGACCCTATTATTGATGAACATACGCTCACTATCGTAATCAGCCAGTCCGGTGAAACGAGTGATACGCTGGCTGCACTCAAAGAGTCCAAACGTCTTGGAGCAAAAACACTGGCGGTAACGAATGTAGTAGGTTCTTCTATTGCCCGTGAAGCTGACCAGGTTATGTATACTTGGGCTGGTCCTGAAATTGCCGTGGCATCCACCAAAGCATATACGACTCAGCTCGTTACAATGTTTATGCTGGCTATGTATATGTCCGGCTTAAAAGGTACGATTACACCGGAAAGAGCACATGACCTCTTAACGCAGCTGCGTCATTTGCCGGACCAGGTAGGACGTACGCTGGAAGATGTAGAACCGATTAAGATTTTTGCGAAGAATTACGCTTATAATAACGATGTATTCTATATCGGCCGTTCGCTCGATTATTATGTAGCACTTGAAGGCGCGTTGAAATTAAAGGAAATTTCCTATATTCATGCTGAAGCATATGCTGCCGGCGAACTCAAACACGGTACGCTGGCTCTGATAGAAAGCGACGTACCGGTAATCGCTCTTGCTACACAAAAGAGCGTTTATGAAAAAACACTCAGCAATATTAAAGAAGTTAAAGCACGTGATGCAGTTATTATCGGTATTGCATCGGCAGACGATACTGAATTGGAAAAATACGTTGACCACGTAATTAAAGTTCCTACAACAGACGAGCTGTTAATCCCGCTGCTTACGGTCGTGCCGCTTCAGCTCTTAGCTTATTATGCGGCGATTACCCGCGGTTGCGATGTTGATAAACCGAGAAATCTGGCAAAATCTGTAACAGTAGAATAAAAATCAGGTAAAAAATGTAAAACGGCTGTATTTTTCAGCCGTTTTTCTTTAAATGTGCGTCAGCAGTTGACAGAACGCGAAAAAAATGCTTTTATTCGTTTTATTTTTAGGGTATACTTATATTTAATAAACAAAGGAAAGAGGTATTTGTTGTGGCATACTATTTTAAAGAACCATCTCATACTTTTGGTGAATATTTACTGGTTCCTGGTTATTCTTCAGATAAATGTATTCCGGCGAATGTTTCTCTGGAAACGCCGCTTGTGAAATTTGCAAAAGGTGAAGAACCGAAAATCAAATTAAACATACCGATGACTTCTGCCATCATGCAGGCTGTATCCAATGATACGATGGCTATTGCTTTGGCTAAGGAAGGCGGTATTTCCTTTATTTACGGTTCTCAAACGATTGAAGAACAGGCTGCAATGGTAAGCCGTGTAAAAAATTACAAATCCGGTTTTGTAAGCAGTGATTCCAATATCATGCCGTCCACTACTCTCGGTGAAGTATTGGCATTAAAAGAAAAAACCGGTCATTCCACCATGGCTGTTACCGAAGACGGTACGCCGACAGGCAAACTCTTGGGTATTGTTACAAGCCGTGATTACCGTATCAGCCGCATGAGCATGGATACAAAAGTTGAAACGTTCATGACTCCGTTTGAAAAGTTAATCTATGCAGATGCTGAAACAACGACGCTGTCTCTGGCAAATGACCTCATCTGGCAGCATAAGCTCAATATGCTTCCGCTTGTTGATAAAAATCAACGCTTACGCTATATGGTATTTAGAAAAGATTATACCGACAATAAAGAACATGCTTTGGAACTTACGGATAAAAATAAACGCTATCTGGTAGGTGCAGGTATCAATACTCGCGATTATGCACAGCGTGTTCCTGCTCTTTTAAAAGCGGGTGCAGATGTACTGTGCATTGACTCTTCCGAAGGTTTTTCCGAATGGCAGAGAATTACTTTAAAATATATTCATGAAAATTTCGGCGAAGATGTAAAAGTCGGTGCCGGTAATGTCGTTGACAGAGAAGGTTTCCGCTTTTTGGCTGAAGCTGGCGCTGATTTTGTAAAAGTCGGCATCGGCGGCGGTTCCATCTGTATAACGCGTGAAACGAAAGGTATCGGTCGCGGTCAGGCTACGGCTGTAATTGATGTAGCTAAAGCGCGTGATGAATATTATGAAGAAACGGGTATTTACGTGCCTATCTGCTCCGACGGCGGTATCGTACACGATTATCATATGACATTAGCTCTGGCTATGGGTGCGGACTTTTTGATGCTCGGCCGTTATTTCTCCCGTTTTGACGAAAGCCCGACGAACAGAGTGCGTATTAATGGCACATATCTTAAAGAATACTGGGGCGAAGGTTCTAACCGTGCACGCAACTGGCAGCGTTACGACCTTGGCGGCGATAAGAAACTGTCCTTTGAAGAAGGCGTTGACTCTTATGTTCCGTATGTGTGGAGGCATGTTGTTCGGCGAATACACGCGAACACCCGGAGTATCAAACAATC
>USIX01000139.1 GCA_900554895.1 uncultured Megamonas sp.
AAAACTACATCAAATTTTATCAAACTATACAGAATAAGTCAAAGAACTATCTATATTTGAACGAAAAAAGGTTTTATAATAAGAAAATAAGAACGAAATAAAAAAGCAGCATAGAAGGGAGCAAATTCATATGGATATAAAATGCCCTGTTTGTCGCCGCAAACTGGGAACGGCGGTAAGAGCCGAGGTAAAAGGGAAATTTTTCTGTACTGCCTGTGATTTATGGGTGTGTTTCACGAAAAAGGATACAAAAATATCGTATCGTCTGAAACGTCCCGGAAGATGAGATTTATCGGCGATAATTTATGAAATCACCTTGAAAAGCATGGCAAATGTTAGTATAATGAACTCTAGTTTATCCGCTTTTCGGCGGTATTTTATTTTGGAGATGATTTTATGGTCAGCACCACTATTCACCGTGTTAATTTTTATGATACTGATGCAATGGCTGTCGTGCATCATTCAAATTATATTCGCTGGTTTGAAATCGGCCGTGTCGATTTTCTCAGAAGAATAGGTATCACTTTAGGCGAAATGATGGATGACGGTTATGTTTTTCCGATTACGGAAGTAAAATGCAAATATATAGCTTCGGGTAAATTCGATGATGTTTTGCGTATTGAAACGACGCCTGTAGCTTTGACGAAAGTAAAAATGGAATTTTGCTATAAGATTTATCGTGACAGTGATAATACTTTATTAGTGGAAGGTTTTACGCAGAACGTGTTTACCAGCAGGCAGACGGGGCATATTACCCGTTTACCGGAAAAATATTATGCTAAGATGCGTGCAGCGTTGAATTAATAATTGATTAAGGAGCAGTTTTATGGATAGCAATTCACCAATAGGCGTTTTTGATTCGGGGCTGGGCGGGCTTACCGTACTCAAAGCACTGCGCCGTTTGTTGCCGAATGAAAATTTTATATTTGTCGGAGATTGTGCCAGAGCACCGTACGGCTGCCGTACTCCGGAGGAAATAACTTTATTTTTAAAGCAGTTTATGGAATATTTTGCTCAGCGTAACGTGAAAATGGCGGTCTGTGCCTGCAATACGATGACATCATACGGATATCCGCTCATTAAGGATGAAACGCCGTTTCCGCTAATTCCGATGAACCCGTCTATTATTCCGGCAGCAAAAGCGGCGGCTAATAAACATATTGGTGTTATTGCTACAGCAGCGACGATTAATAAAGGTCTGCACAAAAATACGGCAGCGGCAATCGATAAGGATATAAAAGTGTACGGACTGGCATGTCCGAAATTCGTTCCGCTTATTGAACGCGGCTGTATTGAAGGCGCGGAGATAGAAGCCGCCGTCAAATTTTATGCCAAGGAATTTGACGGTACGGATATTCATGCTTTGATTTTAGGCTGTACGCATTATCCGATTATCCGTAAAGTTCTTGCCAAATATTTCGGCACGGATGTGGCACTCATTGACCCGGCTTTTGAAACGGCTAAAAATGCTGCGGATATCCTGCGCCAAGAAAATTTATTAAATACACAAAATCATCAAGGTTCTTTGGAAATCTGTTTTTCCGCTCAGCAGAAAAATTCCGCTGATATGGCTAAACTGATTTTAGGTAGCGATATCCCGCCGATAACCGGCGTGGATTTGACTATATTTGCAAAATAACAAATTGGAGGCATTGATGTGGATTTTATAATCACAATTGTTTTATGGGTTCTTATTATTTTATTGGTTTTGATGTTGCTCAATGAAGCCATCATCCGCTTTATCGGCGACGGCATTGTCAATATGAAAGCTGATGAACACACTCCATTTACGGTGGACGAAATAACGAAGGACAGTATTTCCCTGAGCACCACCATTAATGTTGCCAACGACGGCAAACAGTGTTTGACAATTATGGACTGTTATGTACGTCCTCTTCTGCCGTATGAACAATTTGACGGCGTAAAGGTGGAAGCCAAAGCCGAACTTAAAGGCGTAGCACGTGAAGACGATTATTTCGAAGCAGTGTTAATTCAAAAAAAGGAAAATCTTGATATCGTTATCCGCGTGAAATTGATTGACCGCAAAAACAATGATATTAAAAATACACTTACTCATATGGTTGATTTACCGCTTGATATTGTTTATCAGCATGTTTCCCGCCATCCGTGGGAAATTTCCAAAAAGACGATTGTGCTTACGGCGGAAGAAATTGCTGATTTAGCCGGTATCAAACTTGCAGATTGATTTTCGTTAAATATGCAGATAAAAAATGAAAATATGAAGATGAAAAGGAAGGTAATAGGTAAATCATGTCAGAAGTAAAAATTATACCAATTCCTACACGTATTCTTACGAAAAAAGATGATATCGTAGATACGATTGAAAGATATACAAAAGATAAAATCGGTGAAAATGATGTAATTTCCGTAGCTGAAAGTGTTGTAGCTATTACGCAGGGTCTTTACATCCGTCCGGAGGATTTGAAAATCTCCGCCCTGGCTCAGTTCTGCTGTCGCTTTATTCCTGACTATGGCAGTCTGGCTTCGCCGCACGGCATGGAATCACTTATGGTTAAAGAAGGACATTTTCGTGTCGCTGCAGGACTGTTCATCGGTTTTCTGGCGAAGCTCGTCGGCAAATCTGGTGTATTCTATCAGATTGCCGGCCGACAGACAGCGCTAATCGATGATGTAACCGGTACAATGCCGCCATTTGATAAATCCATTGTTTACGGTCCGGAAAATACGAAAGAAGTCGTAAACAATTTAAAATCCCGTCTCGGTTGTTTCGGAGCCGTTATTGCCGATGTAAACGACCTCAAGCGTTCGCGTATTGTTGATGTGACGGACGGCTGTAACGGTGCTCTGGTAGCAAAACTTTTAATTGACAATCCGTTTGGCAATGCTTCCCAGAAAACGCCGATTGCGATTATTAAGAATTTCAAACAGTATCAACAGGCAAATTCATAAAAAATAAAAGCAGGTCAATTCATGTTTATGTACAAGTATGAATTGACCTGTTTTTTAAATATCATCATTCATGTGATTGCGGATTTTGGCGAGCAGGCGTATTAGAATAAGCTGCTCTTCCTCATTGACAGCGGCAAGTACGCGCTTGCAGTTCTTTTTTATGACTTCAAACCATGTATTGTACTGTTTTATGGCTAGCGGTGTCAGATAAATATATTTTTCACGTTTATCCATGCCGCACTGGCGCATAATCAGATTTTTCTTTTCCAGTTGGCGCAATGTTTTGGAAATAGCTGCCGGTTCAATATTTAAATAGTTTGCCAGAGCCGTTTGCGTCATTGTGCCCTGTGTATGAATTGTTTTTAAAATTGTCCACTCCGAACCGTAAATGTTGGTACTGTCCAAAGCCCGATTAACGCTCTTGCTCATGGCACGCGTTGTCTGATAAAGCTGATGTACTAACTTGTCTGCCTGTGCTAGTTTTTCCTCACTGATACTAATGGCAATCACCTTCTTTTATGAATATATAATAATTAATTATACAATAATCAATTACAGTTTTAAATAATATTTTTGAAAATGAATGAACGGCAAATTTTAGTTTTGCTAATAAAAAAGGTTCTATAATAAATGATGAAGCGAGAAAAATTTCTTACCCTGACATTTATTTATAGAACCTTTTTTAAAGCTTTTTTTGTATTATTAACATTAGTTTTCTTCAGTTGCCGGTTTTCTTACTTCTTTATTATCCTGAAAAGTGTTTTTAAGTGGCTGCATCGGACTGATAGTGGAGATAGCATGTTTATAAACCATCATCTGTTTTCCGCCGGCATCGAGAATTACTGTAAAATTGTCAAAGCCTTTTACATTGCCGCGCAGCTGAAAACCGTTCGTTAAATGGATAACTACTCCTACATTCTCTTTTCTCACTTGATTTAAAAATACATCTTGTAAATTAATAGATTTATTCGGCATAATGCTCCCCCAATTATATTGTTATATCCTCTATTCTACATCACGGAAAAATTTCGTGCAATCATAAATTACGGTTGAAAGCAAATTTTCATACGGTATTTTATCAACATCATACCATTTTATATACGGCATTTTTCTATACCAGGTAAACTGACGTTTGGCAAAATGGCGCGTAGCTTTTTTCATATCATCAACGGCTGTCGCCAAATCCGTCTTACCGTTTAAATAAGCGGCGATTTCCCGATAACCGATACCTTTCATCGACTGCCAGTCGGTTTGGGCACCGTTATCCAGTAAGCTTTGCACTTCTTTGACAAAATCGTGCTGCATCATTATATCGACGCGTTTATTTATTCTGTCGTACAGATTTTGACGCTGCCGTCTTAGGCCGATGACAAGAACATCGTAAACAAGTTCACCCGTTTTATCGTATTGACTGGTCTGAGAAATCTGTTCGCTGCCTAAATGATGAACTTCCAAAGCACGGATTATTCTGTTGAAATTATTGATGTGCAATCGCTGCGCCGTCTGCGGGTCGGCTTCTTTCAGCATGTTGTATACATATTCTCTGCCGTGTTTTTTGGCAAGCTGTTCCAGATGAGCGCGGTATGCGCTGTCACCGGAGGTTTTGTTGAATTGATACCCTTCAAGAAGTGATTTTACATATAAGCCGGTACCGCCCGCAAGAATGGGAATTTTACCTTCTGCATTGATTTTACTGATTAAATCTTTGGCAATCGCATGAAAATCACTTACGTTGAAATTTTCCCATGGCTCTAAAATGTTAATTATATGATGCTTTACGCCCGCCATCTCCTGCACTGTAGGTTTGGCCGTGCCGATATCGAAGCCTTTATAAACAAGCATACTGTCGCCGGATATAATCTGGGTGTGCAGATTTTGTGCAAGGTCGATACTGAGCTGAGTTTTTCCTACGGCAGTCGGGCCTAAAATTACAATTAATTTTTCTTTTATAGACATTACGATTAAAAAAATTATTTATGCATATATTCCAGGTCTAGGGAATGACCAGGTTCCACGATTTTTACGAAGCAACGGGCAATGCTTTCTGCATATGCTTTGAAATTTCTCGGTTCCTGTTCAATTACCGGCCAAGTATTGTAATGAATAGGAATTACATAGGATGTCTTGAGCAGCTGTGCTGCTTTGGCGGCGTCTTCTATGCCCATCGTAAAATTGTCTCCGATTGGCAAAATTGCATAATGGATTTTCTGTTTTTCACCGATAAGTTTCATATCGCTGAACAGTGCCGTATCACCGGAATAATATACAACGGTATCATCATTGAAATGAATTACAAAACCGCAGGCAACGCCGCCAGCAACACCAGAGCTGTGCATAGCCGGAACCATGGTAACTGTACCGAAAGAAAAGTGTGCACTGCCGCCGAGGTTCATTCCGTGCACATTATCATAACCTGCCGGGAACAGATTGATTATTTCCGGAATGGCAACGAGCATAGGATGATTTATTTCAGCAATTTTCAACGCATCGCTGAAATGGTCTTCATGCGCGTGGGAAACGAACATATAATCGCAGATAACATCGCGCGGTTTTAACTTTGCCTGTTTATTAAAGCTTAAAAACGGGTCGAATAGCAGTTTTTCATGACCTGTGTCCAGCATAAAGCACGCATGTCCGTAATAATTAAAAGTAATCATTTTTAGCTCCCCTTTCATAAATAGAAATATTGTTGATTACACAGATAATAATCTTTTTTTCTGCCTTGCATTGGCCAGCATTTCTTCGGCATTTTCCATGGAAGCCTGTGTAAGTTCCGTACCGGAAGCCATGCGGGCAATTTCGGCAATCCTTGCACCATAGTCTATTTCTTCAATATTGGTGAAGGTTTTATTATCTTTTGTTTCCTTGTGAATATAAAAATGGGCATCCGCCATAGCGGCAATCTGAGGCAGGTGCGTAATGCAGATAACCTGTCTGTTTATGGCAATTCTGGCTATTTTTTCCGCCATCATCTGTGCCGTCTTGCCGCCGACGCCGATATCCACTTCATCGAATACCATGAGATTGGCATCATCTTTTTGTGCTGTAATCGTTTTTATCGCTAAAGCAATACGGGACAATTCGCCGCCCGATACGATT
>USIX01000140.1 GCA_900554895.1 uncultured Megamonas sp.
AAGGTTTTTTCTTTTTGGTTCGTTTTTCTTTTGACCTTTCAAAAGAAAAATGAACGATAAATAAAAATTTTTATGTTTATTTTTGATAAAAATGAACTAAAGCTATTTTAACATATTTTTAATATGAAAGAAGTATTTTTTGTATTATACTATTGATAATATGTAATAGAGGAGATGATAATTTGCTTTCGTATAAAATAATGTATTATCTAAAAGGCTTTAAAATTTTGGCCAAAGGTTATTGGACTTCAGATAAAAAGTGGCAGGGTATCGGTATTTTGTCTGTTGTTATCGTACTCAACCTGCTTAGTGTTTTTCTGACAGTATTGATTAATGACTGGTATAAAGAATTTTGGGATGTGTTGCAAGCTTATCAATTTGACCAGTTCTGGTATCTTGTCGGTAAATTTTCTCTGATTGCGCTTATTTATATTTCCATTGGTGTTTATGCCGTATATTTACAGCAGATGTTACAGATAAAATGGCGCGAATGGATGACGGACAGATATCTGGTACAGTGGTTGAAGAATAAAGCGTATTACCGTTTAAAACTGGCAGGCAACGATATGGACAACCCGGACCAGCGTATTTCAGAGGATATCAATCAGTTTGTCGCGCTGACGCTCAGTCTCAGTATCGGTCTTTTGCGCCAGTTAATCAGTCTAGTGGCGTTTGTTGTTATATTGTGGAATTTATCAGGTATAATTACAGTACCTGTTGGCAGTTATGAATTTACGATTTACGGTTATATGGTATGGATTTCACTTATTTATTCCATAGCCGGAACGTATCTGACGCATAAAGTCGGTCGTCTTTTGATTAATTTGAATTTTGAACAGCAGAAATATGAAGCTGATTTCCGTTTTTCTATGATGCGTGTCAGAGAAAATGCGGAGTCCATTGCTTTTTACCGTGGTGAAAAGCCGGAATTTGTCGGCTTTGGGCAGCGTTTTTGCGCCGTTATAAAGAATTTCCGCGCAATTATGACCCGTACAAAATTATTGAATGCCTTTACGGTAGGTTATGGACAGCTGGCGATTATTATACCGATATTCATGGCGGCACCGCGCTGGTTTGCTATGGAAGTACAGGTGGGCTGGATTATGCAGCTGCTCAATGCTTTCGGCAAAGTACAAGAAGCGATGTCGTATCTGGTTGATTCATATGCCAGTATCGCGCAGTGGTGTTCTGTCATCCGTCGACTGGAGGGATTTGACAGGCATATTAAAGAAGCGGTCGATTTAAAATCAGAAGTAACATTTACCCAGGCGGATAATGTTAGACTTGACGGTGTTGATATATATCTGCCAAATGGTGATGGACTGGTAAAGGATTGCAGCCTTGATATGCAGGATAAACACAGTCTTTTGATTATGGGTCATTCCGGTGTAGGCAAATCGACTGTACTTAGGACATTGGCGGGTCTTTGGCCATACGCCAAAGGCAGTATCACTCTGCCGCAGGAAAGTGATTTTCTGTTTCTGCCGCAAAAACCGTATCTGCCGCTCGGCTCGTTGCGCAGGACTATCTGCTATCCGCTCGTTGATGATAAATCACTCGATGATAAGCTCAAGGAAATACTCATAACATGTCAGCTGGGAAAATTAGCAAATAAATTGGATAAAGCGGATGAATGGAGCCGTATTTTATCTTTGGGTGAGCAGCAGAGGCTGGCTTTTGCCCGCATTTTGCTGTATAAACCGCGGTATGTATTTTTAGATGAAGCAACTTCAGCACTGGATGAAGAATTGGAACAGTATTTATATACGATGCTTGAAAAATATCTGCCGCAGACAAAAATTATAAGTGTCGGTCATCGTCCGAGTCTTATAGGCAAACATCAGTATAAGCTTGTTTTGAGTGATAATGGTAAATGGAGTCTGGAAAAATTATGAAAAAAAATCAGGAAATCGAAGTAAAATTACAGATAAAAAATCGTGAAGAAACGGATAAAATTTTTGCGTGGTTAAAATTGCAGGCGCAGGAAAATTTGCAGATTATACAAATGAAAGCTGTGTACTACGATACGGAAGATGGATTTTTCAATGCACATAAGATTGCCTATCGTGTACGGAGAGAGAACAAAAATGTATTAGCAACATACAAAAGCGGAAGCATTAATAAAAATGGCGTTTTTGAGCGAGTGGAAATCAATAAGAAAGTAAAAAGTGTTGAACCGGATATTACAGTGTTTGCAGATGAGACTGCTGTATGGGAAGTAGTCAAATCAGTTAAAAATGTTGATTTAAAGCCGATTGTCGTAACTGATTTTGTGCGACACTGCGGTTTACTGAACTGGAAAAATTCACAGATTGAGGTTGCTTTGGACTTAGGTACAGTCTGGGGAAAAAACAATAAAAATCCTATCTGTGAGCTGGAATTAGAATTGAAAAAAGGCAGTCAGACGGATTTACTTAATCTGAAAGATGAGCTATTGCACAAGTTTGCAATAGAACTTTCAACTGTCAGCAAATATAAAAAAGGCTTGATTTTAGCAGGGTTATAGATTTAACCCTGCTAATTTTTTGTAAAATTTTTTTAAAGTTATCTAAAAAAAAGAGAAATTTTTTATATTTAGGCAGGATTTACAAAGATAATGTAGAATAGTAAATATTATCTAAGGAAGTGTAACAAAAGCAAACTTATTTGCCGTTTTCTGTGCACAAAAAAAGGAGAGATTTTCAGGAGAAAAGAATATCAGAGAGAGAATTTTTTAGTTGGTAAAAAGTATAATCTGCATTTATAATTGCGATATGTATGGTTAATTTAAATTTTATAAAATGTGAGAGAATTGGAAATTAGCTTGAAACCTTATAGATGTAGAAAAAGTTATTGATTTTTCAGGAGGGTTTTATTATGAGAAAAACAGAATGCGTAGCTATGATATTAGCTGGCGGACAAGGAAGCAGACTTGGTGCATTGACGAAAAATATAGCAAAACCGGCTGTTCCTTTCGGCGGAAAATATCGTATCATTGACTTCCCGCTTAGCAACTGCGCTAATTCAGGTATAGAAACAGTAGGTGTACTCACCCAGTATCGTCCGTTAGAACTGCATACATATTTATCTACAGGTGAAGCGTGGAACCTCGACCGTAAAAACGGCGGTGTGTACATTCTTCCTCCGTATGCACGCAATAAAGGTGCTGACTGGTACAGAGGCACAGCCGATGCGATTTATCAGAACATCAACTTTATAAATAAAGCTAATCCTAAATATGTGTTGATTCTGTCCGGTGACCATATCTACACTATGGATTATTCTTGGATGCTTGAAGAACATAAAATGAAAAAAGCTCAGGCTACTATAGGTGTTATTAAAGTTCCTATGAAAGAAGCTTCCCGTTTCGGTATTATGAGCACGGATAAATCCGGCAGAATTACTAAATTTGCTGAAAAACCGGCACAGCCGGAAAGTAATCTCGCTTCCATGGGTATTTATGTATTCGACTGGGATTTCCTGCGTGAATATCTGGAAGAAGATGCTAAAAAAGAAGATACAAGCCATGACTTTGGTAAAGATATTATTCCGAAAATGCTTGCAGACAATGCACGTCTTTATTCTTATGCTTTTGAAGGCTATTGGAAAGATGTTGGAACAATCGACAGCCTTTGGGAAGCTAACATGGACCTTTTAAAAGACAAACAGCCGTTTGATATGAACGGTAAATGGAAAATTTATTCCGTAGATATGGCAATGCCTCCTCATTACGTAGGACCGAAAGCTAAAGTAAGAAACTCCTTAGTAAGTGAAGGCGCTATGATTTGCGGTGAAGTAAGAAATTCTGTTATATTCCCTGGTGTACGTGTTGCTAAAGGAGCCAAAGTCGTTAATTCCGTAATCATGCCGTTTGCTAAAATTGAAGCCGACGCAGTAGTAGATAAAGCGATTGTAGCTCAAAACAGCAAAATTGAAGCTAATGCACATGTAGGTTCGGACGACGGTTCGATTGTCGTTGTACCGGAAGGTGAAACGGTAAGAGCCGTAACAGTAGCAGAAGCTAAAGACAATGTAAATGTAGGATAAGCGAGGGAGATAACTATGAAAAATGTTCTTGGTATAATGGATCTCAACGAAAGTGAAGCTCATATTAGAACACTGACCAGTAAAAGACCTGTAGCTACTTTGCCGATTGCCGGTAGATATCGTTTAATCGACTTTGCTCTGTCTAGCATGGTTAATTCTGGTATTATAAAAATCGGTTTAATGCTGCCGGCAAAATCCCGTTCCATCGTAGACCATCTTCGTTCTGGTAAGGACTGGGATTTAGCTCGCCGTCATGACGGTCTGTTTTATCTGCCGGCAATGAAGGAAAAGAAGGATACACGTAACGGCAATTTGCAGTCGTTCTATTCCTATTTGAATTTTGCAAGAAAATCTGATCAGGAATATATACTGATTTCTGGCAGCAGATTTTTATATAATATCGACTTTAGAACGGTATTGCGTTTCCATCAGAATACGGGCGCTGACATCACAATGATTTATCATGTGGAAAATCAGGAAAAAGATGCTCCGGCGACTATTTTGAAAACAAGCGAAAACGGACTTGTCAATGAAATAATCGACAGTGCCACTACTTATGAAAACTCCAAAGTATTCATGGGCGTGTATATCATGTCCACTAAGAAATATGAAGAACTTGTTTCTGGTGCATATGAACGCGGCGGACGTGATTTCCTTGTTGATGCAATACTGCGTAATCAGGATAATTTAAATATCTATGCTTTCCAGCATGACGGTTATGTATCAGAAATCAATTCCACTATTAGCTACTATAAAACTAATATGGACCTTCTGAAACCGGAAATTTGGGAAGAAATGTTCATGAGTGACAACCCTATTTACACCAGAGTAAGAGACGAAGCTCCTGTTCAGTACAAAAAACAGGCTAAAGCAGTTAATTCTCTTGTAGCTAACGGTTGTGTCATCGAAGGTTCCGTAGAAAACAGCATCTTGTTCCGCGGTGTAAAAATTGGCAAAGGCGTACAGGTTAAAAACAGCGTAATTATGCAAAACTGTGATTTGCAGGAAGACTCCTTAATCGAAAATGTTATCTGTGATAAAAATGTAGTAGTAACTGACGGTAAATGGCTCAAAGGTGCTGAAAATTATCCGTTAATTATTGAAAAAAATACTGTAATTTAATTTTTTAGTTTAATATGTTCAAAAAAGGCAAAGCCGTCTAGCATTAAATACCGGACGGCTTTGACTGTTATATGAACAGGTAGTATAATGACACTGGAGACACTAAGAGATATACAGGAGGAAACAAAGTGAGTGTATCAATTATTAACAAGCAGATTGAGGAAAAAGCGAACTTACAGAAATCGTTTTTAAAAACTGCGAATATGTTATTCGGTAAGGAATGGGACGAGCTGACTAAAGAAGAACTTTATCAGACTTTAGTTAACACTATTCGTCAGTATGTTAGTGAAAACTGGATTATGACCAATAAATATTATGCAGAACACAACTGCAAGGAAATATATTATTTTTCCATTGAATTTTTATTAGGTCGTTTACTCAACTCCAATTTAATTAATTTGGATATGAAGAATATCTGCAAAGATGCTTTGGCTGACTTGGGTATTGATATTAATGAATTATTTAAACAGGAACCAGATGCCGGTCTCGGCAACGGTGGTCTTGGCAGACTGGCAGCATGCTTTATTGACTCTATGGCTTCATTGGGTCTTCCAGGTCATGGTTGTACTATCCGTTATCAGTACGGTTTGTTTGAACAGAAAATCATTAATAATCAGCAGGTAGAAATCCCGGATAATTGGCTTAAAAATGGTTTTGCCTGGGAATATAGAAAAGCTGACAAGGAAGTAAGAGTTCATTTCGGCGGCAATGCTTATATGGCGCAGCAGGAAGACGGCTCTTTGAAACTGGTGCATGAAGGTTATGATACAGTATCTGCTGTACCGTACGATGTACCGATTGTCGGCTATCATAATAATGTAGTAAATACGCTTCGTTTGTGGAATGCGGAAGTTCCGCAGGATTA
>USIX01000141.1 GCA_900554895.1 uncultured Megamonas sp.
TCCATTTAATTTATTTTTAAAAGAAGTGTCGCACTTGGATTGACAATTCATCAAATGAATAAAAAAATTTTAACATCTGGAATTATAACTGCTTTATTAAGTACAACAATAGCCTCTTCTGCTTTGGCAGCACAAAATCCGTTTACTGACGTTCCGGCCGACAGCTGGGCATATGACGCTATTGCTCAATTATCTGCCGATGGTCTTATTGACGGCTATCCTGATGGAACGTATAAAGGACAAAATACGATGACGCGTTATGAAATGGCGCAGATTGTGGCACGTGCTATGGCAAAGACGGATTTAGATAAGGCCGATAAGGCGACTGTGGATAAATTAGCTGTTGAATTTGCCGATGAACTTGATAACCTGGGTGTAAGAGTAAGTGAGTTGGAAAAGAAATCGGATAATGTAACATGGACAGGTACAGTAAGATATCGTTATACAGACGTTGACAAGAGCACGGGCAACGCCAGTGAACACAATTTGCTATATCGTTTGGAACCGCATGCTTATATCGGCAATACAGGTTGGATGGCTCATTCCCGTGTGGAATATCTAAGTAATTTAAATGGTGATGAAAACTTTGGTACTACTGTGGACAGAGCTTGGATTGAAGGTGATGGACTTGGTGCTCATTGGAGACTCGGTAAATATCCGATTTTGCCGATGAACGGTATGTTGCTTGATGATAAGGTTTCTGGCGTTGAGGCAAGTTTCGGCAGTGATGTGTTTAAAACAACTGTGCAGGCAGGTCGTTTTAATTCTGACAGAAGCGCAAGTAATCCTAATATGGATGAAACAACAGCGGATTATTATTCCGTACAGTTTAAATATAATCAGGATAAATGGACTGCTCAGGCGGAATGGTATTTATTTGATGATTATTACAAAAAGAACGTTATTGGAAATCAGGCATTTGCGGGATACCCGAATGGTTTAACTAGCCGTGATTTTAATGCGGATGAATTAAACCTCTGGTTTGTAGGTCTTGGCTATAAATTCGATGATAATTTTAAATTGGCAGCTCAATATGCCGAAAATATGGACGGTGACGGCTACGATAAATACGGTCTCGTTAAAGGTGATGAATCAAAAGCATATAATGTCGAACTCACTTATAAAGCATTCGATATCAAAGACCCTGGTTCTTGGGACGCATTCGTCGCTTACCGCTATGTAGGTGCTATGGCTTCAATTGCTCCTGTTTATAAAGGCGCATGGGCGGACCAGAAAGGTATTGAATTTGGCGTAGAGTTTGTACCGGCGGAAAATGTATTGGCAACATTGAAATATTTTGATGGTAAAGATATTTCTACAGATGAAGATGCTAGTAAATTCTTTGGACAGGTTGAATTTCAGTTTTAATTAATTGAGAGGCGATATTTATGAAAAATGTTACAGATGAAAGCTTTAAAAAATACGGCAGAATTCTTGATTTGGATACGAAAGAATTTGTTGAAGTAATGATGAAAAAAGATACTATTATGGAAGGAACGGTATATAAAGCTTCCGACCCTGAATTTGAACAGTTACCATTATTTACACAGTTGCAAAAAGAAGTTTATGGTGATGTTCCAATTGAATTTGGATATTGTAATGGACGTAATAATAAATTGAATGCTGTTGAATATCACCGCTGTTCTGAAATTGATATTGCTGCAACAGACCTTATTTTAATGCTTGGCTGTCAACAGGACATTAATTATGAAAATAATACGTATGAAACCGAAAAAATAGAACAATTCTTTATTCCGGCAGGCACTGCTGTAGAATTATATGCTACTACGCTACATTTTGCTCCGTCGCGTGAAAATAATGAAGAATTTCGTTGCGGTATAGTTCTAATTAAAGATACTAATTTGCCGCTTGAAACAAAACCAATTAATGCTATTGGGGAAAATCGTTTGCTGTTTGCTAGAAATAAATGGCTTATCTGTCATTCTGAAAGTAAACCTGCTAAAAATGGTGGATGTATCGGTCTTATTGGCAAAAATCTTGAAATTTAATGTATAAAATAAAAGGGTTGTCACATAAAAATTTTTATTATGCGACAACCCTTTTAGTTTTATTGGAGGTATATTTAATGAATAAGGCAATATATAAAAATTCTGCTTACAGTATAGAAGATAGAGTAAATGATTTACTTTCTAGAATGACATTGGAAGAAAAAGTGATGCAACTGTGTGGTGAATTACCATCTAACTTTATAGTTAAAGGGAAAATAGACTATAATAAATTAAAATCATTTGGTAAAAATGGATATGGAAGAATAACGCAATATTCTCTTGTGGGCTTAGTAAATCCTGATAAAATAGTAAAAATTAGCAATGAAATACAGAAATTTTTTGTTGAAGAAACACGTCTTGGCATACCAGTTATTTTACAAAGTGAAAGTCTAGCAGGTTATCCTGGAAAAAATGGTACTATTTTTCCATCCATGTTGAATGTAGCATCAACATGGGATACTGATTTAATAAAAAAATGGGAGAAATTACAGGTGAAGAATGTAATGCTGTTGGAATAAATACTGTTATGAGTCCTGTCGTCGATATATCACGCGATCTGCGCTGGGGAAGATGTTACGAAACGTTTGGCGAAGATGTTTATTTAACTACGCAAATGGGAATAAATTATGTTAAAGGTATGCAAAGTAAAAATGTCAGTTGCATAGCAAAGCATTTTTTAGGTTATGCTGAAACACAGGGCGGATTGAATACAGCTGTTACTCGATTAAATAAAAAAGAACTTTATGAAATATTTGCAACACCGTTTGAAGCAATGGATAAAACAGTTGCTTTAGACGGGATAATGGCATCTTATTCGGAAATAGATGGATTACCTGTAGGTTGTAATAAAGAAATTATTGATGATTTACTTCGTAAAACGATGGGTTTTAAAGGACTACTAACATCGGATGGTGCTGCTATTTGGAAAATCTATGATTACTTTAAATTGACGAGAAGTTATAAAGAAGCAGGATTATTGGCTAAAAAAGCTGGTTTGGATACAGAGATACCGATTGGTGGAGCTTATAGATATTTAGTTGATTTTGTAAAAAATAAACAATTGGATGAAAATATTATAGATATATCTGTTAAACGTGTTTTAAATATAAAATTTAAATTAGGATTATTTGAAAAGCCATATATTGAAGAAAAAAATGTATTCAATCGTCTGACTGATGTATCTAAAAGGATATTTAGTAGGGAAATAGCGGATAATTCAATTGTTTTGTTGTCAAATAAAGGTAATATATTACCGTTAAATACAACTTATAAGATAGCATTAATTGGCCCTCATGCTGATAGTAAAAGATATCCTATCAGTGGATATTCTTATCCAGCTTATATAGAAATGCTTCAGTCTTTGAAAAATGATAGAAAAAAGGACATTTCTTTTAATGGAATTATAGATGAAGAGAATAAATCTTATGATAATCAAGGTTTTAATACTATGTATAATATTTTTCAAGATGATGACTGGAATTATTTAAATGATATGAATAAAATTTTAGATGATATACAGGCTGATACATTAAAAGAAGAATTAGAAACGTTTTATCAGGTAAGTTATTGTAAAGGATGTGATATATCTGATATAAAAATTAATGATATTGAAAATGCTTGTCAAATTGCCAAAAAAAGCGATGTTATTATTTTAACTGTAGGCGGTAATTGTGGTTGGGTAAATGTAACAATAGGTGAAGGTAAAGACCGGTGTACTTTGAATTTGCCTGGATTACAGGAAGAGTTGTTAGTTAAATTACAAATGACAAATAAACCAATAATATTAATAATGTACGGTACAATATACAATATTCCTTCTATCAAGAATATTAAAGCCATTTTATATGCTGGCCTGCCAGGTCCGTACAGCGGTAAATCTCTTACTGGAATTTTAAATGGCAGTATTAATCCAAGTGGCAAACTTCCGATTACAGTACCTCGTAGTGTAGGTCAAATTCCTATATACTATAATCATAAAGTGGGCAGTGGTTATCATTCTATTGGAGATAAGGCTATGACAACTATTTTCAGCGGCGGTTATATTGATGACGAATATAGTCCTTTGTATCCGTTTGGATTTGGTTTAAGTTATACGACATTTTATATAGATGATATTAAAGTAAGAAATAAAACAATAAATTTGGGAAGTGATATTATTTTATCCTGTAGGATAAAAAATATTGGTTCGGTTACTGGAAGTGAAGTGATACAAATTTATTATTATTTTAAAGATGCACATGTTATCCGTCCTAATAGGCAATTGATAGCTTTTAAAAAAATCATGTTAAAACCTGATGAAATAAAAACGGTAATATTTACTATAAATACTAGGCAACTAGGATATTACAATGAAGAAATGCAGTTTGTAATTGAACCAGGACAGGCTGATTTAATGATAGGAACGAGTTCAGAAAATATTATTTATACAACAGAAATTAATTTGATAGGGAAAACACTTAACATATTAGGCAAGAGAGAATATATTTCCAAAGCTGAAATTTTGAAAAGCATTTAGTTCTTTGCCAGAAAATAAAAATGAGCACATAAAATAATACAATATGTGCCCATTTTATATCATATTTCCAGTTCAAAATTCGTAGCGACTTCTTTAGTATTAAGATGTCTGCTCATAGCAATACGTGCGTCAAGACATACGCAGTGCGCCGGGTAAAGTACGGGGATATTCTGTTTTGCCAGATATTCAATCGTTTTTTGCAGTTTTATATCATTTTTCAACAGGTGAAAACCGCCGATAATACCATAAATTCTCTCATCGCCGCAGACTTTCTTGGCATATTCCGTGATATTGCAGATACCGCTGTGCGAACAGGCTGTGATGATGAACAGGCCTTTGTCTGTCTTGTAAACGAGTGCACTGTCGTCAATATTGATATCCGGTATCCATTCACCGTTTTCCCATTTTTCACCGACAGGCACTCTTTCAAAATCGAAAACAGTAGGAATTTCTCCCAGAAAAACAAGATTATCATCTATCCAATATGCTTTTTTGGTGAGATGCAGTGAGAAAAACGGTTCTAAATCTTCAGGCTGTAAAGAAGAACCGATATCCTTGCCGTGTTTGCGTTTTTTGTCGAAACAGTTGGGATGAGCGATAAAATCAACATTCTTGAATTCATAGTCCAAAAGGCAGGCCATGCCGCCGGTATGGTCGCTGTGTCCATGCGATATTACCAGATGAGTGATATCAGATAAATCTATGTTCATAAGGTCGGCGTTTGTAAGATAAATACCGGAGTAGCCCGTATCAAAAAGAATTTTCGCACTGTCTGTTTCAATTAGATAGCTAAGCCCCGGCTCGCCGAAATAGTATTGGTCGATGTAAGTATTGTTATCTATTAGAACCTTTAGCTTCATGAAAAAATACCCCCATAGATATGAATATGTATTTAATGTTTCGAAAAAAACGTATATTTCTAAATATAATTATAACATTAAAATATAAAGACACAACATAAATAATATTGTTAAATAAAAAGCACAATAGATTTTGAGAATTTGCATTTGTTTAGGCAATGCAGTTGATAATAGCCGTTTTATGCGTTAAAATAAATAATAAAGTAAATTAAAAGGAGCGATTTGGATGTTTGAAGGCGATTTTCATCAGTTTCAGAATTTAATTGTAAAAGTAACCTGTTTTGACGGCAGAGAATATACAGGAGTAGCCACATCTTTCAGAGACCATGACGATACTTCTCTGCCGGGTTCTGACTGCATTTGTTTCTATGAAAGCAATACGGGCCGTCGTGCCGATTTCTTCCGTGCGGAAATCAAGGATATTACGGTTGTCTGCCCGACGAAACAGTTTATTGAGCAAGTTGACGGTGCAGCTTAATTTGAAGAGCAGTAAAACCTCCAATAATTTGAGATTGGAGGTTTTTTTATGCAAAGGAGATACTCTAAGTAACTAATTATATAGATAAAAGTGTGTATTAGTGATATA
>USIX01000142.1 GCA_900554895.1 uncultured Megamonas sp.
CTGTCCGAAGGACACGGCTTTTAATAGCTACAAGATGAGCTACAGCACTTAAATCCATAACTTCCTGCACACTTGCTTCGCAGAGCATAGCGCAGCCGGTCTGACGAACAGCCATAACGTCGCGATGGTCGCCGAAAATATTGAGGGAGGACGTAGCAAGCGCACGTGCACTTACATGGAACACACCTGGTAATAATTCACCAGCAATTTTATACATATTAGGGATCATCAATAAGAGACCCTGAGATGCTGTATAAGTTGTAGTCAAAGCACCAGCCTGTAAGGAACCGTGAACTGTTCCGGCAGCACCGGCTTCGGACTGCATTTCAACAACACGCACTTTCTGACCGAAAAGGTTTTTCTTGCCCTTTGCAGCCATTTCATCTACAGCTTCGGCCATAGGTGAAGAAGGAGTAATAGGGTAAATAGCAGCTACATCTGTAAACGCATAGGAGACATATGCGGCAGCAGTATTACCATCCATAGTTTTCATGTGTTTGCTCATTAAGGATAAGCTCCCTTCTATAAATATATACCCAACAATAGGTCGGTTAAACTATAATGTAAATTTATGATACAACTTTTTTTAATAATTTTCAAGTATATAGAACACTTTTTTAACAATCTCGGCGTAAAATTGTATATGGGACAACCGGCTTATTCATTTTCATCGTGATAATCTGCTGCGGGTGCGGTGCAACATCAATAGAAACGCCTTCATCATTGAACATTTCCGTGATTGTCTGTTTAAACAGCGGGGCATCCGGCTGGAAAAATTCGATTTCCTGTCCTACAGTCAGATGATTGCGTTGCTGAATGGTCGCTATTTTTGTTTCCTTATCATAAGCTAGTACCAGTCCGACAAAATCGGATGTATGCTCATATGAAGTTGTATTGTAAATTTGGTCGTCACTGGAAGTTTTATGATAGGAAAAACCGCTTGTATATTCGCGGTGTGAAACTTTGTTAAGCTCTTCTATCCATTCATTTTTTATTGTAAATTCTTCCGGATTTTTAAAATAGCTGTCTATAGCATGGCGGTATGCACTCACTACGCTGGCAACGTAATGAATGGATTTCATGCGGCCTTCTATTTTCAAACTGTCTACGCCGCATTCGATAATATCCTTCAGATACGGCAGCAGGCATAAATCCTTGGAATTGAAAAAATATGTGCCGTTTTCATCTTCCGTAATCGGGAAATACTGTCCCGGCCGTTTTTCTTCCGTCAGATTGTATTTCCAGCGGCACGGCTGCGTGCAGGCACCGCGGTTGGAGTCTCTGCCGGTCAGATAGTTACTGATGAGACAACGGCCGGAATATGATATGCACATGGCGCCGTGCACAAACATTTCCAGTTCCACATTCGTTTTTTCCCGAATTTCCCGGATTTCCGCAAAAGAAAGTTCTCGTGCCAGAACGACGCGCTGTGCTCCCAAATCCTGCCATGCCTTTACTGCCATCCAGTTCGTATTGTTTGCCTGAGTGCTGATATGGACTTCAAGTTCTGGTATTTCATTTTTTATCAATGTAAACAGACCGATATCGGAGACAAGCACTGCATCAACATTTATTTCCTGCAATTCCTTTAAATACGGTAAAACGCTGTTTATATCACTGTTGTGCGGGAAAATATTAACCGTTACATATACTTTTCTGCCGCGTTCATGGGCGAATTTAACGCCTTCCTCCATCTCTTCACGTGAAAAGTTGCCGCCGTAGGCGCGCAGACCGAATTTTTTTCCGCCGAGATAAACAGCATCGGCCCCATACAAAATAGCCATTTTCAGTTTTTCCAGGTTTCCGGCAGGCGCCAGTAGTTCAGGTTTTTTCAACAATATTATCCTCCTAGTTGTTATCAATTTTCTGCGAAACGGCTAATCCGTCGCCGTTTTCAAAAATTGTCGTCTTAAAAATTTTTTTATCACTGATTATCTGTAAATATTCGCGCAACCGTTTTACTATTGTTTTATAACGGCGAGGCGGTTTTTCTTCACCGAGTACATAGCCGCGAAACAGTATGTTATCCGTTACGACAATGCCGCCTGAGTTTAAATGCGGCAGAATTTTTTGCAGATAGTCAGGATACTGTCCTTTGGCCGCATCGATGAATACCATATCGAACATTTCATTGTCGGCGAGCGAAAGCAATGTTTTTCCGGCATCGCCGACGACAATTTCTATATTATCCCTGTATGGTGACCTGTCAATGAACGATTTGGCTGTCTGTGCCCGTTCCTCTGACAGTTCCAGTGTCTTTATTTTTGCATTTTTAGCACATTCTGCCATTAAAAGTGCCGAATAACCGATTGCTGTACCGATTTCCAGAATATATTCCGGTTGATATTTTTCCATTATTTCGCGAAAAATTTTTCGTTCAGCTTCTTTGATAATCGGTACACGGTTTTTTTCGGCAAATTGTTCCATTTCTTTAAATAAACAATCCAAAATTCCTACCTCTTATTCGCCGTAAATTTCGTTTATTGTCTGTAAATGCTCATCGTACGTTATACTGTAATGATTATGTCCCTTACTGTCGGCGACAAAATACAGATACGGAGTATCTGCCGGATGAAGCACCGCGTTTATCGCATCAAGTCCGGGATTGCCGATTGGCCCCGGTGTGAGTCCCGTATGCTGATATGTGTTGTACGGCGAATCATGCTTTGTATCCTCTATGGAAAATTCTTCTTTATGCTCGTCCAGTGCATATTGTATCGTAGCATCCGATTGCAGCATCATGCCGTCCGCAAGTCGTTTAAAGAAGACATTGGCGATTATCGGACGGTCCTCGGCAAATTTTGCCTCTTTTTCCACAAGAGAAGCCATTGTTATCAATTCAAAAATAGACAGATTTTCCGATTTTGCCCGCTGGCGCATCTCATCATTTAGTCTATGGTCAAAATTATCCGCCATTATCTGCATAATCTGCCGTGCAGTGTATCCTCTGTCAAAATCGTACGTGTCCGGAAACAGAAATCCTTCCGCTGCATATTTTACGTCAGGGTTATCAAGTGCCGGTTTCATATAATCATACGGAGCAAAATCCTTTGCCGCTGCACAGAAATCTTCTTTATTGGCAAGACCTTCTTTTTCCATAAGCTCGGCAATATCCTCTACTGTAAAGCCTTCCGGAATAGTTACGCGAACTACGGCATTTTGCGGGCCGGACACAAGATTTTGCAGTACGATGCCGACACGCATGTCAGATTTGAAATAATATACCCCTTCTTTAAAATCTGTTTCATAGCCGCCCAGTTTCGCCAGTATGCGAAAGCCGACAGAACTGTTTATAACCTTTTTTTGAGCTAATATATCCGCAATCTCCGCTGTTGTCATGCCGGAAGTTATTTCTACGGAAATATTATCGCCTTCGCCTTTACTGCTGCCCGTTAAAAACAGTGCGTAAAGCGCAATGCAGATAAAACATGCGGCAATGAGTGCGCCGCTTATATAAAGCTGTTTTTTTGAAAGTGCTGTAATTTTTTCCCACATATGAAAATCTCCGCCGCTTTAATATTTCTGCCGTTCTTTCAATGCTCTTTCCATATCGCGTTTTGCCGCTTTTTCTGCCAAAGCCTGCCGTTTATCATAATTTTTCTTACCTGTTGCAAGTCCCAGTGCCACTTTGGCTCTGCCTTTGGAAAAATATACTTTCAATGGTACGAGAGTATAACCCTTTTCTTTGACTTTACTGGAGAGTTTTACAATTTCTATTTTATGCATGAGCAGTTTTCTGGCGCGAAGCGGGTCGTGATTGAAAATATTGCCCTGTTCATATGGACTGATATGCATATTATCCAAAAAGATTTCATTATTTTTTATGCGTGCAAAACTGTCTTTTAGATTTGCTTTACCGGCACGGAGCGATTTTACCTCCGTACCGACAAGTGCAATACCTGCTTCATACGTTTCATGAATAAAGTAATCATGACGCGCTTTGCGATTTTCACAGGCAATTTTTATACCTGCATTTTTCTTTCCCAATATATTCACCCTTTAATTATCTATTTTATTTTTTTCGTTTTCCTTTTGTTTTTTTGCCTGAATTATTTTTCCGCTGTGCTTTTTTGCTGTAAATTTCATCATAAAATTTATGGCTTTTTGCTTTTTTCTTAGCAATGTTTTTACTGTGTTTTTCTTTTAACTGTTTACCTTTGCGCAGTCTTTCCGCCGGTTTTTCTTTTTTATGCTTGTGTTTTTTTCCTTTTTTAGACGGTTTCTCATCTTTTGCGTTATTGTCCACTGCTTTTTTGGCGAAAAATTTTTTATCGATATCTTCCACTCCGGTCAATATAGGTTTAGCTATGATATCATCTTCAAAAAAAAGCGGCATCTTGCCATTATCCTTTAAAATTAAATCAATAGCTCGTTCTTTAATGCTGGCACGTGTCAGGACGACTTTTACAGGGTCTCCCAGACGATAGCGGAAGTTCGTGGCTTCACCGACGAGGGCATATTCACTTTGTACATATTCGTAGTAATCATTAACCATAGTAGATACATGTACCAGCCCTTCCACGCCGTTATCCAGTTCTACGAATATGCCGAAAGCCGTAACACCGCTGATTATACCGTCAAACTCCTCACCGAGAAATTGTGCCATATATTCGATTTCCTTAATCAGTACGGTTTCACGTTCTGCTTCCGTCGCTATGCGTTCACGCTTGGATGTATGAGCTGCTACTTCCGGCAGACGGGCTTTCAGTTTTTCCTGGCGGGCACTGCTCATTTTTCCGTTTAACTGTTCTTTAAGCAGACGGTGCACGATTAAATCGGGATAACGCCGTATCGGTGAGGTGAAATGCGTATAATACTGCGCAGCCAGACCGAAATGGCCGAGATTTTCCGCATTGTATCTTGCCTGCTGCATACTGCGCAGTGCTACGGCGGAAATTATTTTTTCCTCCGGCCTGCCCTGCACGGCTTTTAAAACCTGTTGTACAAAAAGAGGTTCAACTTCTCCGTCTTTGTTTCTGTTTAGATGAAGATTAAATGTAGCTAACAGGTCATTTAAAGCATTCAGTTTGTCTTCTGTAGGATTTTCATGCACGCGGTAGATAAACGGCAAGTTGCGTCGTGCCATATGTTCCGCTACTGTTTCGTTGGCAATCAGCATACATTCTTCAATAATAGCTTCTCCGAGACCGCGCTCACGCTTAATAAGTCCTACAGCCTGTCCTTTAGAGTTCAATTTAACCTTTACTTCCGAAATATCAAAATCTATTGCACCGCGTTTTTGACGACGAACCGCCAGCACGTCATGCACGGCTTTAAGATTATCCAGCAGAGGCAGAATATCCTGATTATCGGCAATAACCTGTGCATCCTTATCTGCCAGAATTTTATTTACCAGATTATACGTAAGGCGGCGATAAACATGAATTACAGCCGGAGCTATTTCATATTTTATTACAGTACCATTATTATCGATTTCCATTTCTGCACACATGGATAATCTGTCGCAGCCGGCGTTCAGACTGCAGATACCGTTTGATAATTCCACCGGAAGCATCGGAATTACTCTGTCCGCCAGGTATACGCTTGTACCGCGATTGTACGCTTCTTTGTCCAGCGGTGAATACGAATGGACATAATGGCTTACATCAGCAATATATACGCCCAGGAAAATATTCCCGTTTGGCAGTTTTTCTGCATAAACGCCGTCATCCAAATCCTTGGCATCCTCACCGTCAATCGTTACAATCTGTAAATCGCGTCTGTCCTTACGATTTTTGTATTCTCTTTTATTCGGCTGCTGTTCAATGGTTCTAGCTTCTTCCTGAACTTCGAGCGGAAAATCCTCCATTAAATCGTATTGACGCATAACCGACAGTATATCTACACCCGGTGCACCGATTTTCCCGAGAACCTCGATAATTCTTCCTTCCGGTGAATGATTTTTTGTAGGCCATTTTGTAATTTCCGCAACAACTTTCATGCCTACTTTGGCACCGTTGA
>USIX01000143.1 GCA_900554895.1 uncultured Megamonas sp.
GTTAATACCATCGTCAAAGAATTACTAGGTTAAAAAAAACAGGTAGGACTGTACGGTCTTGCCTGTTTTTTATTTTATCCATAAGCAAAATTGAATATTTTTTATCATATTGCCGGATTAAGTAAAAATAAGACTTATACATAAAATATTTTACATAAAAATTTTTTATAAATACAGTATACCTCTTGCAAAAAAATGATAAAAGGGCTATACTTAGGCTATCAATAAGATAAAAAATACTTATTGATAAATTTATTTATCATCATAAAGGAGATTTTTTTATGACAGATGTTAAACGTTACAAAGCTGTATTAACCGGTAGAGTACAGGGTGTCGGTCTCAGATTTTTCACTATGGAAAATGCTAACAAATTAAATGTTACCGGCTGGGTAAAAAACATGGCAGACGGTACGGTTGCTATGGAACTTCAGGGTACGGACAGTGCCATTACGGAACTTGTAAACATTATCAAAAAAGGCAATTTTATTATCAAAGTAGAAACTTTTACAGCAGAAGAAATTGCAATCGTTGAAGGAGAAAAAGCATTTATTATAAAAAACTGATAAATGCGCCGCGTTAAGAGAATAGAGAGGGTAAAGTCGATAAACTTTTATGGCCAAAAGTATGTCGACTTATTTTATTTTACCGCAAATGCCATAAACTCCCTGGCTTTATTATACCGTAATATTTGTTGTAAAAATGCTTTATACACTTTCACTACGATATCCATAAAATTTATCTGTCCATAAAAAAATGTGAACTGCATATTTTTCCGGTAACTATGATGATAAGTTCAAAAAAAATATGAACAGAGACAAAAAATTCTTGGAGATTATCCTGTACAGGCGAAAGTTATAAAGACGGAAAATAGAAGATATTGAGCAGAAAAAACCAATAAATCCATCATATAAATAAATCATATGAATGGTTGAAGAAAAATTTTGGCAATCAACAAGAAATATGATATGATTATTATAAGCTTAAATTTAGGAGGATTTTCTAATGGATGAATTAAAAAATAATTCCGTTATTGAAGATGATAGCGAAGGTACAGTTGTCGTTATAACCGATGAAGACGGCAATGAATACAATTATGTAGAAGAAATGGTTTTCCCAGCAGGTGATGATGAATATGCCATTTTAGTCAGCATTGACGGCGATGAATGCGGCTGCGGCGAAGACCATGAACATGAGCATGACGAAGAATGCGAATGTGATGAAGAAGTAGATGTTATTCTGGCTAAAATCGTTAAAGATGAAAACGGCGAAGTCGAATATATCGAACCAACTGATGAAGAATTTGAAATTGCCCAGAAGGCATATGAAGAAATGATGGACAAATTGGAAGCTGAAGAATAATTTATAATTGCTTATAAGAAGGTACCGCTACGGTATCTTCTTTTTTATGAAGTAACGAGGTGAATAATGAGTACAATAAACGATTTAAACAGTTCGTTCATTATTGAACTGCTGTTTGAGGAAGAAATCAAACGTCCGACAGCAGGTGCTGTGCTTCATTCAGCCAAAAAAGCTTTCGGTGATATCGAAGCGATAACCCGCAATAATGATATAACGAGTTTTGCCGTGAAAAATTATACGGCTTATAAAGAAGATAATAAATTTGAACCGGTTATGCTGGGAATGGGAAAAGTTGTCGAATTCAAGCAGAAAAATATCTCTGAATTCGAACGCAGCCAAATTTGGAATATACCTGACAGTGAACAGCTTTTAGCAAAATGTAAATATGCCGTTAAAATATTTGATGCGGGTGCCAGCGGTCAAATACCGCAGCAACGGGCCGTTATGCTCATACAATGGCTTGAAGCCGTTTTGCCGCTATTTCCCTCCTGCAAGCTCATCTGGGTAAAATCAGCCGGCAAACTGCAGAGCATACAGGCAATAAAAAAATTCAAACAGCAGGGTATCAGTAAATTTATCTTCAGTATGATAAATATTCGTTTCTTTAACATTCCGGAAACCAATGAATTTATCGTAGACAGTACCGGTTTAAACAGTATCGGTCTCAGTGATGTGCAATTTCATTTTAAAGGTTTAAATCCGAATAAGGTGGCAAATCTTGCCTATAGTCTGATATGGTATATTCTAAGCAGCGAAGAAAATATCATCAAAGACGGCGATACGATAGACGGTATGGACGACAACGGTCAGATGACAAGCGCCGTACAGTGGAAATGCCGCTATGAAGACTCTATTATCGAACCGCTCCGTTCGGTTTTAGATATCGAAATGGGAAAATATGCCGCCGGAGACAGAAGCGAAGAAGATTGAGTAATAAATAATAATTATTCTTGACAGATAGAGATATTAATTATATTATATAGCTATGGTATTAATGAATTGTATCCAGCAATTAAGCTGAGTGAAATAATTATATTGGAGGTTTTAATTTATGAAAAAATGGATTTGCACTGTATGCGGTTGGGTTTATGACGAAGAACTCGGCGATGCAGATTATGATTTAGCTCCTGGTGTAGCTTTCGAGGATTTACCGGATGATTTTGTCTGCCCACTTTGCGGTGTAGGCAAAGACCAGTTTGAAGAACAGGAATAATTTCTGTTTGCAATTTATTCAAATGTAAATGTTAAACGCAGTATTACTAATCTGTCAAGGATTTTGGAATACTGCGTTTCTTAATTTACCTGTTGTGTTAAGTAAAATATTTTTATGTGAGGTAAAAATTTTGTTTAAACGAAAATATCATCATAATGCTACATGTGATGACTGCGCAAAATTATGTTGCACTAAAATCGAAAACTTTTCCGCTCATGCCGGTGATTTGGAAATTTTCAGCAATGTAAATATGCACATTCACTGCGGTCAGCTGACAGCACTCATCGGGCCGAACGGAGCCGGCAAATCGACGCTGCTCCGCTCTATATTAGGTGAATTTCCGCATACGGGAAAATTGCGCTATATTGATGTCAAAGGAAAACATACAGGTCATCCCGTCATCGGTTACGTGCCGCAATATCTGCGTTTTGACAGAACATCGCCGACGAGTGTAATGGATTTTTTCTGCGCCTGTCTGTCACGCCGTCCGATTTGGCTGTGCAGCATGAAAAAATACCGTCCAATGGTTTTAGAAAGTCTGGCACGTGTTAAAGCGCAGCATTTAATCGACAGAAAACTGGGAGCTCTCTCCGGCGGAGAGATGCAGCGGGTTTTGCTGTCATTGGCATTAAATCCTATGCCCGATTTACTGCTGCTGGACGAGCCGGTATCCGGCGTTGACCATAACGGCTTGAAATTATTTTATGAAATACTTTCCGAACTGCGAGAAAAAGAAGATATGGCGATTGTACTCATCTCGCATGACCTGCCGCTGGTAGCAGAGTATGCCGACCAGGTCGTCCTGCTTAATAAAAAAGTAATCTGTCACGGCACTCCGCAGGAAGTTTTCAGCCGCAATGAAACAAAATCCCTGTTCGGTACTATTATAGCTCCTGCTAATGAGGAGGATAGAAATGCTTGATACGATTTACTCGATTATAGATATGATTTTACCGTTTGCCTGGCTCGGTCACATTTTTATGAAGAATGCGTTTCTTGCCGTATTGATGATTACACCGCTTTTAGGAATTTTAAGCACAATGGTTGTAAGCAACCGTATGGCTTTCTTCTCCGATTCACTCGGACACGGCGCATTTACGGGCGTTGCGGTCGGTGTCCTCTTGGGCAGCGGACAGCCGCTCGTTTCCCTCATCATTTTCTCAATCATTTTTGCCTGTGCCATCACTTACATTAAACATCGCAGCAATGCTTCAACCGATACGATAATCGGAGTATTTTCCTCCGCCGGTATTGCCATCGGTCTTATTTTAATGTCGCATGGCGGAAACATCGGTAATTACACTTCGTATTTCATCGGCGATATTTTAAGCATAACGGGCGAAGAACTGTTGTACCTGTTCGTTACCTTTATTATTGTACTCATCGCCTGGTGTCTGCTGTTCAATCAGCTTCTGATTATAAGCATAAACGACGGATTTGCAGCCAGTCGCGGTATAAAAACGCTTCACATCGAAATGGTCTTTGCCGCAATAGTAGCTGTTGTCGTATCCATCAGTATTCAATGGGTAGGCCTGTTGATAATCAATTCTTTATTGATTTTACCGGCTGCTGCGGCGAGAAATATAGCACAGAATGCACGTCAGTATCATGCTTTTTCCGTTTCTTTCGCTGTAATATCCGGACTTTTGGGTTTAATCATATCGTATTATGCAGATATTGCCACCGGAGCGACAATTGCCATTTTTGCAGCAGTTATTTTTTTCACCACTCTGTTTTTACGGCCATATTTTCAAAATTAAACTGACATTTTGCTGGATTTAGCAAAAACTGTGTGTTATACTGTGTTTAATTATTCCGTTTTATTGAATATATTTTAAATCATATGAGGTTTTTATGAGAATTACGAAAAAAATAAAAGACGAAATGCTTGCTATTTTGGAAAATACCTATAAAGATACAAAATCGGCACTGAATTTTAACAATCCGTTCGAACTATTGATTGCAGTAATCCTGTCTGCACAGTGCACAGATAAGCGTGTCAACGTTACGACAGCTCGCCTATTCGCCAAAGCCGATACTCCAGAAGCCATACTGAATATGGGCGTGGAAGCTCTGGAGGATGAAATACGCGACTGCGGTCTGTTTCGCAATAAAGCTAAAAATATAATTGCTACCTGCCATAAACTGTGCAGCGATTATCACGGACAGGTACCAAGCGATTTTGATGAACTCTTGAAATTGCCGGGCGTCGGCCGAAAAACGGCTAATGTGGTATCGAGCATTGCTTTCAATAGACCGGCCATAGCCGTCGATACGCATGTTTTCCGCGTATCAAACCGGTTGCATCTGGCCATGGGGTCAACCCCTAATGAAGTGGAACAGGGACTGCAAAAAGCTATTCCCATGAAAAAATGGTCGGATGCTCATCATTGGCTCATCTGGCACGGTCGCAAAATCTGTCGCGCCAGAAATCCGCTCTGCAAAGATTGCCCGCTGAAAGAATTGTGCCCGTCGGCTTTGTCTGATGCTTGAAGAATATAAGGGGAGATATGTAATGATTTATCGTAAAGCTACATTTAACGATGTAGAAGAAATATTTAATCTGGTCAATATTTATGCTAAGGACGGAGTTATGCTGGCCCGTTCACGCAACACTTTATATGAAACACTGCGTGATATGTACGTTGCAGAAGAAGACGGCGAGATACTCGGCGTCGGCGGACTGCATATGGTTTGGGATGAATTGGCGGAAGTTCGGACTCTTGCCGTGCAAAAAAAGGCCTTGCGACGTCATATCGGTGCAAATATCGTAAAATATTTAATTGAAGAAGGCAAAACTCTCGGCGTACGAAAAGTTTTTACACTGACTTATCAGGACAAATTTTTCGCCAGTCTCGGTTTTAAAGTAGTAACAAAAGATGATTTACCGCAAAAAGTCTGGAAAGAATGTATCGACTGTCCGAAATTTCCGCACTGCGATGAAATTGCTATGGAAATGTTCATATAAAAGAAAAAGCTGAACACGAAATTGTGTTCAGCTTTTTTATCATATTATATTATTGTACACCTGATTCAATTAAACCGTATTTACCGTCTTTGCGTTTGTAAACGACATTGACATCTTCCGTTTTATCATCGCGGTATACAAAGAAATCATGATTTAACAAATTCATCTGCATGATAGCTTCTTGTACATCCATAGGTTTTACTACGAAACGTTTTGTTTTGATAACGACAGCTTCGCTATCTTCTTCCGCCTGTCTGCCTGAGCCGGCACCCTGAGCCATCAGTTCAGTTTTCATGCTGCCTTCGCGGAAACGTCTTTCCAATTTAGTTTTATATTTACGTATCTGACGTTCGATTTTTTCGATAACTAAATCTATAGATGTATACATATCCATAGTTGCTTCCTGTC
>USIX01000144.1 GCA_900554895.1 uncultured Megamonas sp.
TAGAGAACTTGCTCATCGTATCCGTCTGAAATTTATTCCCGAAATCAAATTCTTAATGGATACTTCATTGGAGTACAGTGCACATATTCAGGAACTTCTGATTAAAGTGCAGAAAGATGAAGAGGATAAAAAATAATGGAAGTAACACTTAAACAGGCCGGAGAAATAATTTTAAAGGCTCAAAACATAGTGTTGTCCTCCCATGTCAATCCTGATGGAGATAATGTCGGTTCTACTTTAGGGCTGTATCATGCCCTGAAGGGAACCGGCAAAAATATCAGGATTTTACTTGATGACGATTTGCCGGATAATCTGGGTATGATGGAAGGGCTGGAGCTTTATCAAAAACCGGAAAAAGAACTTGAAAACATTGACTTACTGGTTATTTTGGATGTGGACATCGACCGTATCGGCAAAGTGCGCGAAGTCGTTAAAGCACCGGTGCTGAATATCGACCACCATATTTCCAACAGTAAGATATGCGACTACTGTTATGTAGACGCAAAAGCGGCAGCGACAGCGCAAATTATATACAGTTTGATTAAGGAAATGAATATACCGTTCAATCAGCAGTGTGCTACCTGCCTGTATACGGGAATTGCCTCCGATACGGGATTTTTCCGCTACAGCAATACGACTCCGTTTACCTTAAAAGCAGCTGCCGAACTTTTGGAAAATGGCGCAAAACCGGATAAAATTTCCGAGATTTTCGACCAGCGTTCCTTTTCGAGTGTGAAAGCGGCAGGAAAGGCAATCGATACGATTGAACTGCATGAAAACGGCAAAATTGCATTGATGACGGTTGATAAAGCACTTAAAGAATCTGCCGACAATACGGAAGGCTTCGTCAATTTTGCCAGAAATATCCGCGGCATTGATGTTGCTGTTATGATAAAATATGCTGATGAAAATGTTACGCGTGTAAGTATGCGTTCAAAAAATACAAATGTCAGCGAAATTGCACAATCAATCGGTGGCGGCGGTCATATCCGTGCCGCCGGAGCTACAGTTTATAAAAATCTGGAGGAAGCAAAAAAGATTGTGCTTAATGCTATTATTGAAGGAATGAAGAAACAAAATGCCTAACGGTTTTGTAAATGTACTGAAAGCTCCGGGTATAACATCGCATGATATAGTTGCTCATCTGCGTAAAGTCTACGGAATGAAAAAAATCGGTCATGCCGGAACGCTTGACCCGGCAGCGGCAGGGGTATTGCCGATTGCACTGGGTAAAGCAACACGTATGCTGGAATATATGGATGATGTGGATAAATCGTATACGGCGGAAGTTACATTCGGTTATACGACTGACAGCGGTGATGATACGGGCAATGTGCTGGAAGAGATGCCGTATCAGATGCCGACGGCAGAAGCGATAAAACAGGTGCTGGAAACTTTCCGCGGTGAAATCAGGCAGCGGCCGCCAATATATTCGGCTGTACGCATCAACGGACAAAAAGCGTATAATCTCGCGCGTAAGAATATTGAAGTGGAAATGCCGGAGCGGACGGTTTTTATTCATGAGATAAATTTTCATGAAATGACAGAAACGGGTTTTGTATTTTCCGTGAAGTGTTCTAAAGGAACGTATATCCGCAGTCTGTGCATGGATATCGGGAAAAAACTTGGCATACCGGCTGTAATGAGTTTTCTTGTACGTACGCATGTAGGGGCTTTTAAGCTGGAAAATGCGTGGAGTACCGAAGAAATAGGCATGCTGCCGCATAAGGCACTTTGTCCGATGGATTTTCCGATAAAACATCTGCCGAAATATACAATTACAGAAGATGAAGCATTGATGATAAAACAGGGGAAAAAAATCAATGTGGCTGAAGGTACGGAGTTTACCGATAAATTTATTCGTTTATATACGGATAAGGAATTTGCCGGTATTGGACGATATGTATTCAGCGAACATAAAATAGCCCCGCATAAAGTAGTATTATAAGAGCCGATAAATTCGGCTCTTTTTATTGCAGTGTAATATAGATAATTTATAAATAATATTATATCGATAGGTATTGACAGAGCTTTGATAAAGTAGTATTATATCATTAAGCATCCGGGGTGAACAAGTTAATGTATAGGTAAAGTCCATTTTTTGAGTATAAAAACTATGATTACTCTTGGTATTAAAACGAGAAGTTGAAGTTTGTGCTATATATGCGAATAAATCAGTTTAAAATTATTTAGATGTAACAGAAGTTGAACTAGGGTTTGAATTAGGAATTGGAGTATTTTATGAAACAGAGAGAAAAGTTAGCCAGAATAATGCTTGCCGGTTTTGTTATGGCAACGGGCATGAGTCTTTTTTCCAATGCGACGGCTCATGCCCATGATTTATCCGCTGAAGCGCAAATTCAGAATATCAATAACCGCGTTGATAGTGCAGGATGCAGATTAGACAAAGTAAGTGCTATGACGTCGGCTATTGCAAAACTTGAGGCTTTGGGCTATGAACATGTAGCATCGAGTGATTTTTCCGTCAGTGTCGGTCAGTATGAAGATGAAAAAAGTTTGGCTTTAGGTGTATTCTATTATCCAAGCCGTGATTTTATGCTGTCTGCAAGCGTCTCCACTTTTTGTAATGAAGTAATGGGCGGAGTCGGTGCTACATGGAAGCTCAAACGAAAATCAAAAGAAAAATTCTAAGAGACTGAATAAAGCTAAGGATGCTTAAATAATTGAATAATGAATAAAAGACAAATTAGTTGATATTTTTGTAACGTGCTGAAAAGCACGTTTTTTTTATGTGTATAATTTATTTTCTTTATGCCGGCAGATAAAAATTATTCGGCGTAATATAAGAATAAATTTAGAAAGAATAATCAAATTAGGATATTTTTGTGTTTGACAGCAATGGTTATTAACGGTAGTATAAAATAGATATATTTAGTAAAGGAGAATTTTTTTGGAAGAGAGATTACAAAAATTTTTAGCGCGTGCGGGCGTGGCTTCACGCCGTAATGCAGAGAAGCTGATTATGGAAGGCAAGGTTCGCGTTAACGGAATTGTGGTTAAGGAATTGGGGACGAAAATCGACCCTGTTAAGGATAAAGTTTTTTATGAAGGAAGAAGGCTTAGACCGGAGGAGAAAAAGGTTTATTATATTTTAAATAAACCGAAGGGATATATTTCCAGTGTAAAGGATGAAAACGGCAGAAAAACGGTTGTAGATATTTTGGCTGATGTGCCGGAAAGAATTTTCCCGATAGGACGGCTCGATTACAATACGGAAGGTCTGATACTGCTTACGAATGACGGCGATTTCATGAATAAACTGCTGCATCCGAAATATGAGATTGAAAAAACGTATGTAGCAAAAATCGACGGTATTATAACGATGGATGATTTGCATAAACTGGCAAACGGCGTCAAATTGGAGGACGGCAAAACAGCACCGGCTGATGTATATCTGGATTCGGTAGATAAACCGTCGAAAACGTCACGTGTGGAAATCACCATTCATGAAGGCAGAAACCGTCAGGTTCGACGTATGTTTAAAGCGCTCGGTTATGAAGTAAAGACGTTAAAACGTATTGCTTTTGCGGGTCTTACGCTGAACAGATTAAAACGAGGAGAATATCGTCCATTAACGGAGCGTGAGCTTATAAAGCTGCGTAAATTGACAGGAGATAAATAAAATGCAGAAAGTAATCGTGATAGGCGGAGGAGCAGCGGGGCTTATGGCGGCTGTTACGGCAGCACAAAATGGAGCCGAAGTATTGCTTTTGGAAAAAAATGACCGATTGGGCAAAAAACTTCTAATTACGGGAAAAGGCCGCTGTAATGTTACGAATACGGCGGTACTTCAGGATTTTGTGAAGAATATTCCGGGTAACGGCAGATTTTTGTATAGTGTGTTCAGTCAGTTTTTCAACTGGGATACATGGTCTTTTTTTGAAGAACTTAATGTACCGCTTAAAGAAGAACGCGGCGGTCGCGTATTTCCGGTGAGTGATAAAGCTGCCGATATTGTAAATGCGTTTGCGGATTTATTGCGTTCTCTGGCTGTACAAATTAAATACAATGAAAATGTCAGTGAGATAAAGACGGAAAACGGCAAAGCTGTAGGTGTAATTACTGCGAAAGGTGATATCTTTACGGCAGACAGTATTATTTTGGCTACAGGAGGTGCTTCTTATCCGGGAACAGGCTCGAACGGTGACGGTTTTAAAATTGCGCAACGGCTCGGTCATCATATTGTAGAACTTCATCCGGCGCTTGTCCCGCTGGAATGTGAAGAGGACTGGATAAAAGATTGGCAGGGATTATCGCTGCGCAATGTAAATGTTAAAGTTATTGTAGATGGCAGAGATGAACGGGAGATGTTCGGTGAAATGCTGTTTACGCATTTCGGAATAAGCGGACCGATTATCTTGTCATTAAGCAGACAGATTGCACTTGATTTGAAAGCGGGAAAAACAGTGGAGCTGTCCATCAATCTAAAACCGGCATTAACGCGGGAGCAGCTGGACAAACGTATTTGCCGCGATTTTGAAAAGTACAGTCGTAAACAGATTAAAAACGCGCTGGGTGATTTGCTCCCAAGCAAGATGATTGAGGATATTATCGACCTGGCTTTTATTGATGGAGAGAAATTTGTTAATCAAATAAGTCGGGAAGAACGTGAACGACTAGTTGATTTATTACAAAACTTAATAGTAACGATTACACGGACACGTCCTCTCAGCGAGGCCATTGTTACAGGCGGGGGAATATCCACAAAGGAAATTAATCCTAAAACAATGGAGTCAAAGCTGATAAGCGGTTTATATTGTATAGGCGAGGTTGTAGATGTGGACGCATTTACGGGCGGATATAATTTACAAGCAGCCTTTTCCATGGGATATGCCGCTGGGGTGGACTGTGTTAAAAAATAAATGTAAAATCATAAAATATCTTTTTTCCGATGTTAATTTATGCTATACTAAATTATATAGAAATAATTTAATTTATACATAAATGAGGGATTAAGGTTTTATGAAAATATCGACTAAGGGAAGATACGCTTTAAGATTAATGCTCGACATAGCTCTTAACGATGCTGAAAGTCCGGTTCGTATTAAAGACATTGCTGAAAGACAGCAAATATCGGATAAGTATTTGGAACAAATTGTTTCTAATTTAAATAAGGCGGGTTTTGTAAAAAGTCTGCGGGGTCCACAGGGCGGATACCGTTTGACGAAAAAACCGCAAGATTATACTGTCGGCATGATTTTGCGCCTGATTGAAGGCAATCTTGCTCCGGTGGCTTGTCTGGAAGACGAAGTTAATACGTGCAAACGTGTTGATATCTGTCCTACATTGATTTTATGGCAGAAATTATACAATGCCATTACCGATGTCGTGGACAATATCACGCTTGCCGATTTAATTGACTGGCAGCAAAAAGGTATAAAACATATTTGAGATGAAATTAAAAACAGGCGGTAGTTTTTACTACTGCCTGTTTTTTGCTGAGTAGGATTATTTTAATTGAAGGTAAACGTCATCTGTTACCGGTTCAAGCCATTCATTGGAAGCACCTTCTGCGGGAACTTCGATTGCCAGATGAGAGAAGAAACTGTCCTTGGCCGCGCCGTGCCAGTGTTTAACTTCAGGAGCAATGTTTACGACATCGCCTGCATGAAGTTTTTGGGCCGGTTTGCCCCATTCCTGATAATAGCCGATACCGGCAGTAACAAGCAGTATTTGACCGCCTTTATGATGAATATGCCAGTTGTTACGGCAACCTGGTTCGAATGTAACGTTACCGATAGATACGCCCTGCGTGGTGAGCATATTTAAATGTGCCTGTCCGATAAAATTTTTACTGAATTCTTCCGGCAATTTATTGCCTAGCGGAAAGATTAAAGATTTTTCAAATTCATCAAAGTACAGTTTACAAGGGACTACACAGGGTAACGGTCTGACGGGAGGATTACCG
>USIX01000145.1 GCA_900554895.1 uncultured Megamonas sp.
AAAATTATCTTCCTACAACAATTAACGGTATACCCGTAAAATTCATGGGTATGCCGTTTTTTAATATAGTTATTATCTGCTTATTTTTACAAAAATAATTCCGAATACAGTATTAAGCACAGAGAAAATACTTTTTCTTAAATAAAAAAAGAGATAAATTCTGATTTTATACATTTAGACAGAATTCATCTCTTTTTATTTTTATAATATCAAATTGTTTATTTATGATGTGAATTATGCATCATGCGTTCTTTGCTGGAATGGTTCCATATTTCACGATTGCTCTGTTTTGCAATCATCGGAACATCTGTTGTTCCACCCGTCTGTACTACATCCAGAAAAAATTCTGTACCGCTTACTACCACTCTGTATCTTCTAGTCTGCATTCAAACCAAAACCTTTCTAATTGTAATCAACCGCCGAACATGGCGAGCATCGTACCTGCTGCAACTGCCGTACCGATAACACCTGCAACGTTCGGTCCCATGGCATGCATGAGCAGATAGTTGCTTGGATTGGCTTTTTGTCCTTCTATTTGAGATACACGTGCTGCCATAGGCACTGCCGATACGCCGGCCGAGCCGATAAGCGGGTTTATCTTGCCGCCGCTCATCTTGCACATAAGCTTGCCGAAAAGCACCCCTGCCGCCGTACCGCCGGCAAAAGCTACCAAGCCTAAAAATATGATTTCTATTGTCTGCAAACGCAGGAATTTATCCGCCGACATGGTAAGACCGGTACCGAGAGCGAGAAAAATCGTTACAATATTGCAAAGTGCATTCTGGGCCGTATCAGAAAGACGATCCGTAACACCCGATTCACGGAACAGGTTGCCGAGCATAAGCATACCGATAAGTGAAGCAATCGGCGGCAAAAGCAAACTGATAACAATCGTACACATAATCGGGAAAACAATACGTTCAAATTTGGTAACGGTTCTGAGCTGACCCATTTTTATAGCGCGTTCTTTCTGCGTAGTTAAAAGACGCATAATAGGCGGCTGAATGAGAGGAACAAGCGACATGTATGAATATGCCGCTACGGCGATTGCGCCGAGCAAATCCGGTGCCAGTTTCGTCGTGAGGTAAATCGCTGTCGGGCCGTCCGCACCGCCGATAATACCGATAGAAGCTGCTTCATTGACATTAAAGCCCAAAAGCATTGCACCGCCGAGTGCTATGAATACGCCGAATTGCGCCGCTGCACCGAGCATCAATGTCGACGGATTGGCGATAAGCGGGCCGAAATCCGTCATCGCTCCTACCCCCAGGAAAATGAGCGGTGGAAAAATTTCCATCTGTATGCCTTGTCCGATTGCCCACATCAGGCCTTCATCAAAACCCGTATTAGGGAAATTCGCCAGCACGCAGCCAAAAGCAATCGGTGCAAGTAACAAAGGTTCATATCCTCTTCCGATAGCTAAGTATAATAAAACAAGTCCGACTAATATCATTATTATATTGCCCATGTTCAATACACTATATCCACTGTCAAGCCAAACGGACTGCAATGCAACTAAAAAAGCCTCCATAAACAATGCCTCCAATCATTTATGTATTTTACTTATAATTTTTTTATGGATTTAATTTCAAAATCACGACAGCCGTAGGCCATAAGAGATGTAGTTATAACTGCTATGAGTGTTTTTTCCGCCATTACATCCGCTGCTGATTTCACCGGTTTTACCGGTTTCGGTTTTTTCGTTATTACTCTGCCCACCTTCACCGGCTTTTTGTTTTTGCTTTTTGTCGGGTCAACGTAATGTATAAGCTTTATGAGTAGACCCAATACATACAGAACCGCAAAAACTATCGTCATATTTATTACCATAATTAAAATAGGATTTGGTGCATCCATATCTATGCCACCCTTCTAAAATTTGATACATTATAAATTCTTGAAAAAAAATATAAATCCTGCCACTTATCCAAAAATTTTCAAAAAAATTTTAAATTACTGAAATATCATTACAGTATTTTATTTTATCTATGCAACTCAGTTATAAAAAAAGAAAAACCCACTGCCAGAAGCAGTGAGTCTTTTTTAAATTTATTATGGATAAAACGGCCAGAAAAACGGAATTACGACGCAGCAAACAACGAGCGAGACAAATACGAGCGGCACGCCGACTTTTACATAATCCATAAATTTAAACCGCCCCGGCACCAATATTAAAGTATTAGGCGGAGTTGCCACCGGCGTCGTAAACGCACACGATGCCGCAATACCGATTGCCATAAGTACCGGATAAGGCGATGCCCCGATAGATTGGGCAATGGATATGCCAATCGGAGCGAGAAGTGCAGCAGCCGCCGTATTGGACATGAACTGTGTAAGACCGCACGACAGAATAAACATTGCTATGACGATAATCATCGGTGAAGGATTATCCCCCATAAGACTGACAACAAAATCAGCAATCAATTTGCCTGCACCCGATTTATCCATTGCTTCGGCAAGCGGCAGCATTCCGGCAAACAGAAAAATAGTCACCCAGTCAATACCGCGATATGCCTGCTTTTCTGTAAGGCAGCCGGTAAGTACGCATGCCAGAGCACCGATAACCGCTACCGTCTGCATCGGTATGCCTATCGTACTTTCAAACGCCATCCCGAGAACTACTATGAATAAAATAGCGGCACAAATCATCATTTTCCTATAATCCTTCGGTTTATCGTCCGCTTCTTCTTCAATTTTATCCACATGACCGCTCGGACAGAGATTTTTACCGATAGTCAGCATATAAATTATGCCGACAACGGACAGCGGAATACCGATATAGGCAAATTCAAAAAAACCGAACGGTTCAAGACCTGACGCTTGAAGCGTAGCACTCATCAAAATATTCGGCGGTGTTCCTATCATAGTAATTGTTCCGCCGACATTCGCTGCTACAGCCAGAGCCATCAGCTGGCGTGCTACCGGAATTTTTGCGGCGGCACAGATTTGGATTACGACAGGCATAAGACAGGCAACCGTTGCCGTATTTGATGATATTGAAGACAAAGCCACCGTAATTATCATCAGTGCCCCCATCAGTCGTTTTTCATCACTGCCGGCACTTTTTACTACTCTGATACCAATCTGCTGCGCCAGCCCTGTCTGAAACATTGCTGCTCCGATTACGAACATACCGGCAAACAAAACCACGGTGGAATTGGATAAACCTGAAAATACCTGCGCCGGTGTAAGCACACCTAAAAGCCCCAAAGCAATGGAAGCCCCCATTGCCGTTACGGCAAGCGGAATTATCTCAGTGGCAAAGAAAAACGCCGCTACAGCCAATACCCCCAATGTCAAAATTGCAGAATCCATCATCATTTACTCCTTAATCATAAAAATATATAAAAAAAGCCGGATAAAAAATCAAGCGCACTCGACATCTTATCCAGCTGTTATAATTGCGATTATAAGCCCTCCGATGAGTATCACTTATTATAACATATTGTATTTTACAGTCAAAAAAAATTATATTCTCTCACGCAGCTGTTTTAAAGTATTTTCCAATTTATCTTCCAGTTTCTGTCTTAAATCCTTCAGCTCCGATGAGTCAAATTCATACGTTATTTCCGGAATGCGGTGAATTTTGGCTTCACCGAAAAATTCATCGCGAAAAACATTATAATAAATAATAAAATTGCTCTGTGCAGCAAAATCACAATAATCAATAATAATATATGAACCGTTAATTACTTTTACCGGTTCCTTCGGATTGATAAACAGTTCAAAACCGCACATTTCCTGCGGCAGTTTATCAATATAATCCCACTGCATGATTTCTTTCTCTTTAATTATAATGCTTACATGCTCTTCATTAAATGAAGATATATCACCGAGCAGATTATCAAAACGCTCCTGCAGAATTCTCTCCAGCTGCATCAAATTCGATGAAATATACTCTATGGCACAAAATTCCGTAAGTCCGATTGTTACCATTAATTTATATTCTTTCGTTTCTTCATGGTAATAAACCATAACCTTACGTTTTAATATTTCATTTTCATAACTGTATATCTGAAAAGTATCATCCACTTCCCGCATCAGCATTTTCAGTTTGAAATTTTTTTCCAACGGCGATAATTTACTTAAATAAGCCCAAGCTGAAACTTCAGCTTGGACTTTTTCTAATTGCTCTTTTTTCATTATAATTATTTACCGGTACGACCGCGTTTCGTCATCGGCACATTATCATGACAAAGAGGGCATTCTTCCGGTTTATAGGTTGTCACATCAAGATGCAAAAGAGCATGAGCCGGCACATCTTCAAATGTGGCCTTGCCGCCGCTACGGTCTACAAGCAAGCCTACACCTACTGGAATTGCTCCTTCCGCTTTTACGACATCGATAACTTCACGCACAGAACCGCCTGTCGTAACAATATCCTCTACAATAGCGACTCTTTCTCCCGGTTTTAAGCTGAAACCGCGGCGGAATGTCATTTTACCGTCCACACGTTCCGTAAAAATCGCTCTTGTACCAAGTGTTTTTCCGACTTCATGCGCAAGCAGGATACCGCCGGTCATCGGACCTACTACCGTATCAATGTTTTTATCAGCAAAGTATTCAGCCAGTGCACGGCAGAGCTGTTCCGTATATTTCGGCTGTTGCAATACGTTGAATTTTTCCACATACATCGGACTGTGCAGACCTGATGTCAAGAGAAAATGTCCTTCCATGATTGCATTTGTTTTAATTAATAAATCTTTTACTTCCTGTTCTGTCATTTAATCGCACTCTCCATTTCTTTCAATATGTTTTCAGCAGCTTCTACCGGATTTTGCGCCGCTCTTATCGGACGGCCCACAACGAGATGAGTTGCTCCGTCAGTCAGTGCTTTTGCCGGAGTGGCAATACGGCTCTGGTCATCAACGGAAGCTCCGGCAGGACGCACGCCCGGCGTTATAATCAGAAAATCCTCGCCGCATGCTTCGCGGATAAATTCTGCTTCCTGCGGTGAAGCTACTACACCGTCAAGACCCGCTTCTTTTGTGAGTTTTGCCAGACGGATTACCTGGTCTTTTATGGAAACAGACTGCCCCAAACCTTTCCAGTCTTCTTCATTAATACTTGTAAGAATTGTTACAGCAATGATTTTCGGCGGCTCAATGCCCATTTTTGCCGCTTCAGCGCGCACTGCATCGGCAGCCGTTTTCATCATGGTATAACCGCCGGAAGCATGTACATTCATAATATCCACGCCCTGATATAACAGCGAACACAATCCCTGTGCTACGGTATTCGGAATATCATGCAGCTTTAAATCCAAGAATATTTTTTTATTGCGCTTTTTCAGCTCTTCAACGATGGAAGAACCAACCCGATAAAACAGTTCCATACCCACTTTATAAAAAGATACACTGTCACCCAGTTTATCTACAAGTGCTAAAGCCTCTTCCTTCGTATGGAAATCAAGCGCAACGATTAATTTATCTTTTACCATAAAAATACCTCATCTATATTTTTATAAAACTTACGCCGACAAGAAAATCCCATCGGCGTAAAAGTCAAAATCATATTAAGCCAGTTCGTCACCGCGTCCAATATAATCCTGCAAAGCTAAGGAATATACAAGACGACGTTCACGGATGAAACTCAAAACGCGCAGTACTTCCCAAGCCGTATCGAGAGAAGTGAGACAGGCGATGCCGTGTTCAACCGTTGCACGACGAATTCTGAAACCGTCTTTAGCAAATTTCTGACCCGGAGTTTGTGTCGTAATTACCATGTTGATACCGCCAGCTTTAATCATTTTAATGATATCACTGCTGCGGTCGCTCTTCACGTTCTGTCCGCGCTCATGTACTTTATACACGACGGACATAATTGCCTGTATGGGGGTTAAATGTCGGCAACTCAAAACTTCCACCTTCCAG
>USIX01000146.1 GCA_900554895.1 uncultured Megamonas sp.
CTAGTCGGGAATTTACGCCTTTGGAGTGCTATATAAACGCTAGTAGCTTGCCCTTCGGGACGGCGAGAGCGAGCACAATGAATAAGGAATTTTCTAAGACATAAACACTTTTGTCTATGTTTTTAGTAGCAGATAATATTAATGCTACTCAGTGATTTTGATTACAATCTGCCGGAAGAGCTGATTGCACAAACACCGTGCCAAAAACGCGACCATTCCCGTTTAATGGTTTTAAACCGCAAAGATAAATCCATCAGTCATAAGCATTTTTATGATTTAAAACAGTATTTAAAAAAAGGCGACACGCTTGTATTCAATGATACAAAAGTAATACCTGCCCGTCTTATCGGCCACCGTGCCAAAACAGGCGGCAAAGTGGAAGTTTTTCTGCTGCGCCGCACCGAAGGCAACCGCTGGGAAACACTCGTTAAGCCGGGCAAAAAAGCACAACTCGGCAATATCATTGAATTTAGTGATGAACTTGCCTGTGAAGTAGTCGGCCATACAGATTTCGGCGGACGCATTGTGGAATTTAAATTCGACGGTATTTTTGAAGAAATTCTCGACCGGCTCGGCGAAACACCACTGCCGCCGTATATTCATGAAAAACTCGCCGATAAAAACCGCTATCAAACCGTTTATGCACGTGAAAACGGCTCAGCTGCCGCACCGACTGCCGGTCTGCATTTCACTAAAGAACTTCTGACCGAAATCAAGGAAATGGGCGTAAACCTCGCTTTCGTCACACTGCATGTGGGACTTGGAACCTTCCGCCCCGTAAAAGTCGACAATATCGAAGACCATGTAATGCACAAGGAATTCTATCATATTGAAAAAGAAGCAGCTGATATCATAAATAATACGAAAAAAAACGGCGGCCGCATCATTGCTGTAGGTACGACCTCCATCCGTACGCTGGAGTCCGCCGCTCAGGAAGACGGTACAATTACACCAACGGCTGCTGAAACAGGAATTTTTATCTATCCCGGATACAAATTTAAAATCGTTGATGCCATAGTTACGAATTTTCATCTGCCGAAATCAACATTAATTATGCTGATAAGCGCATTTGCCGGCAGAGAGTACGTACTTTCCGCCTACGAAGAGGCAGTCCGTGAAAAATACCGTTTCTTCAGTTTCGGCGACGCTATGTTCATAGAATAGATTATTATTGTTCATTTTTCTTTGACGCAAAGAAAAATGAACAAACCGATTTAAAGAAAGTGCAAATTCGACACAATATAATATAAAAAGAATTATTTCCTAATTTATATTTATATTGCGCCGGGCAATTTTTCTTTGATGGCACAAAGAAAAATGAACGTCTATTATCTATCAAGAAGGGAAGGATATTTTGAAACCAGCTATTACTTATGAATTAATCAAGGAATGTCCCCATACGCACGCCCGCGCCGGTCGTATTCATACGCCGCACGGCAGTTTTGATACGCCTATTTTCATGCCGGTCGGTACTCAGGCGACCGTTAAGACAATGGCGCCGGAAGAACTCAAAGAAATGGGAGCAGGCATTATCCTGAGCAATACGTATCATTTATTTCTGCGTCCCGGTGCCGCGCTCGTAAAAGAAGCCGGCGGTCTGCACAAATTCATGAACTGGGACAGAGCGATTTTAACCGACAGCGGCGGTTTTCAGGTGTTCAGCCTAGGCGACCTGCGCAAAATCACCGAAGAAGGCGTTACATTCCGTTCACATATTGACGGGTCGAAAAAATTTCTCTCTCCGGAAGTAGCAACGAAAACTCAGATGGACTTAGGTGCAGATATTATTATGGCTTTTGATGAATGCGTACCTTATCCTGCTGATTTCAAATATACACGTGAATCCATGGAACTGACGCTGCGTTGGGCACAGCGCTGTAAAAACACTATGACAAGTGAAAACCAAGGCCTCTTCGGCATTGTTCAGGGCGGCATGTACAAGGATTTGCGCATTGAATGCGCCAACCGCCTCGTCGAGATGGATTTTCCCGGTTATGCTGTCGGCGGCCTGAGTGTCGGCGAACCGAAAGAAATGATGTACGATATGCTTGATACAACGCTTGAGCATCTGCCGAAGAACAAAGCCCGCTATCTGATGGGCGTCGGCACGCCGGACTGCCTTGCCGAAGGTGTTATGCGCGGTATCGATATGTTCGACTGCGTATATCCGACGCGTGTGGCCAGAAACGGTACAGCTATGACCTGGAACGGACGCCTCGTGATGAAAAACGCTCAGTACGAACACGATTTCCGTCCGATAGATGAACATTGCGACTGCTATGCGTGCCGCAATTATTCCCGTGCCTACATCCGTCATCTCGTGCGCGTAAATGAAATTTTCGGCCTGCATCTGCTGACCGTTCACAATCTGCATTTCCTCATCAATTTCATGAAGAAAATGCGCGAAGCTATTTTAAACGACAGTTTCCCTGAATTTTACCGCCGTTTTACGGCAAATTTTTCGTTCAATGCAAAATCTGAGTAAAATTGTAAAATTTTACCGCCCTATAAACGTATATTATGCTATACTATAGCTAAAACTATTTTTTAATTAGAGGAGAATTTTTTTATGAGTGATTCAATGATGGCAAATTTATATTCCTATGGTCCGATTATTTTAATGGTTGTTATTTTCTATTTCCTGCTCTGGAGACCGCAGAAAAAACAGCAGAAACAGCGCAATAACATGATGAACAACTTGAAAGTCGGTCATCGTGTTCTGACTATCGGCGGTATTCATGGTGAAATTACCTATATCGACCTGGAAAAATCCGATTTCATACGAATTAAAATTGCAGACAATGTTGAAATTAAAATCAGCAGTTCTGCTATTGCCAGAGATTTAACACAGGAAAAAACCGATGCAAATCCAGCTAACAAAAAATAAAAAACTGCAACGTAAATTCTTTTTAGAGCGCAGACGCTCGCTTACAGTCTCCGACCGACAGGCATATTCAGCCAAAATCAGAGAAAAAATCACAAACTGCCCAGCATATCAAAAAGCTCGGATGTGTTTTCTCTTTGCTTCTATGCCGGACGAAGTACAGACGAAAGAATTGATTGTTGATGCTCTAAAGGCAGGTAAACGTGTTTGCCTGCCTTATATTACTGATAAAAAAGGCGGCATTATGCAGGCTGCGGAAATTTTCTCGTTTGAGGAACTGGTCGCAGGAGCATACGGAATTTTATCCGTTGATGAAACAAAACTGCGCATTGTAAATCCGCTTGATATCGACTTCGTGCTCGTTCCCGGCGTCGGATTTGACAGACGCGGTTATCGTCTCGGTATGGGTGGCGGTTTTTATGACCGTTTCCTCGCCAAAACAGTAAATGCTTATCTGGCAGCAGCCGTATACGACTGCCAACTAACCGACGAAGTTGTCAAAGATAAGCACGATGCAAAAGTAAATGCTGTTTTCACGGAAAAATGCAGTTTAAATTTTCTTTGAAAATATTTAGCGTATTTTCAATCATCATGCTGCCGCAAACTTCTTAAATTTTACTGGCACAACAGATATACTTAATTATACAGAAAGGAACATAAACGTTGAAACAAAATGCTTTATTAAAATTAGTGGCAACGATTATTGTCATTGTAGGCGTTTTTGCTGCGTTTATCGCACCGCTTGCCGGCTCCATCAGACAGGGTCTCGACCTTCAGGGCGGTACCCACGTTGTTTTGGAAGGCGTGGATACACCGGAAGCCGCTGTTAATGATGATGCGATGAACCGTGTAGTAAAAATCATGGAAAAACGTGTCAACGAGCTTGGTCTTACCGAGCCTATCATTCAGCGCGAAGGTGAACGCCGTATCATCATTGAACTGCCGGGCATTAAAGACCCGGATAAGGCTATTGCCGTTCTCGGTAAAACAGCAATGCTCGAATTCAAAGATGAAGAAGGCAATACCGTCCTGTCCGGTACTGACCTGAAAGACGCTCGCGAACAGACAACTCAAAATAATCAGCATGAAGTTGCTATCGAATTTACTGAAGAAGGTGCGCAGAAATTCGCTGATTTAACATCAGCAAATGTCGGCCGTACTATTGCAATTCTGCTCGACGGTGAAGTTCTGACCGACCCGCGCGTAAATGAACCGATTACCGGCGGTAAAGCTGTTATCACCGGCTCCCGTACTTTGGAAGAAGCGCATAATCTTGCCGTTTTACTGCGTTCCGGTGCTCTGCCTGTAAAAGTAGACATCATTGAAACGCGTACTGTCGGCCCTACACTCGGTCAGGACAGTAAGGATAAAAGCGTATTTGCTTTTGCCGTAGGTGTCGGAGCAATCTTCGTATTTATGCTGTTATTCTATCGTGCTTCCGGTTTAATCGCCGACCTCAGCTTAATGGCATATGTAATAATCTTATTATTCGTACTGAAACTGCTCGATGCTACCCTCACGCTGCCTGGCGTCGCGGGTATCATTCTTTCTATCGGTATGGCTGTCGATGCCAACGTACTTATCTTTGAACATTTTAAAGAAGAAGTGCGCAACGGCAAAACACTCCGCATGGCTATGGATGCCGGCTTTAAACGTGCCTTTACGACGATTTTCGACTCCAACCTCACAACGATTATCGCCGCTGCCGTATTGTTCTTCTTCGGCACTGGACCTATTCGCGGTTTTGCCATTACATTAGGTCTTGGGGTTGTTATCAGCATGTTCACGGCAATCACTTTGACCCAGTTCATGCTCAAACATCTGATTGCCGCCAAATTATTTACAGACCCGCGCATTTACGGTGTTTCTTTAAGCCATAAAGTAAAGGACGGTGCAGCAAAATGACAGTAAAATTCGATATTATCGGCAGACGTAAAGTCTGGTACGTTATATCCTCCATTTTAATAATCGCCAGTCTGTTCTTTATGGTAACACGCGGTTTCAATATGGGTATTGACTTTACCGGCGGTACCATTATGGATTTGAAATTTGAAAAAACCGTAAATATCAATGATATTCGCGGTGTTTTAAATGAATACAACTTGAGCAACAGTACCATTCAGCTTTCCGGCGAATCCAGCTCCTCCACTGAAGCACAAAACGTCATGATACGTACTGTCGACCTGGAAGAACAGGAACGCAAAGACGTAATGGCTGCACTTTCCGACAAACTCGGCGATTATCAGGTACTGCGTGAAGAAAAAGTCGGTGCGACAATGGGTACGGAACTTATCATGAATGCGATTTACGCTACGATTATTTCATGGTTGTTAATCATCGCCTATGTATCCTATCGTTTTGAATTCAAATTCGGTATTGCCGCCGTACTTGGTCTGGTGCATAACGTCATAATCGTACTCGGTGCCTTTGCTCTGACACAAAGACAGGTTGACTCCTCTTTCATCGCCGCACTTCTCACGATTATCGGTTATTCCATCAACGATACCATCGTTATATTTGACCGCATACGCGAAAATCTCAAACTGCATTTCCGTAAAAACGGCGACATTGTCGAACTTGTCAACGTCAGCATTTTCCAGACGATGACCCGTTCCATTTATACGGTATGTACTGTTTTATTTGCAACATTCGCTCTGTATTTCTTCGGCGGAGATACGACAAAAGACTTCGCCTTTGCAATGCTCATCGGCTTCTTCTGCGGTGCTTACACATCTATATTCATCGCCAGCCCGCTTTGGGTAACATTCAGAAGATTTTCCGACAAACGCAAAGCTGCAAGACGTACTGCCGAAAATTAAATATAAAAATACAAAAGCTCTTGATTATGCTAAAAGCATATTCAAGAGCTTTTATTATTCAATAACCCTCAATCTCTATTTACCATTCATTTTTCTTTTGAAAGGTCAAAAGAAAAACGAACCAAAAAGAAAAAACCTTT
>USIX01000147.1 GCA_900554895.1 uncultured Megamonas sp.
ATTCATAATGAGTTTTTTATTTTTTTAGATGTTGCACTTCATTATACAATCCATCATTTAAAAATTCTCCCAATATTTAAATATTTATTTATTATATATAAATCCATTTTTATTTGAGAAGCAGTCCATTTAAATAAACTGCTTCCCTATTTATATTTATGCCATTAGCAGGTTATTAATTAATAGTTTTTATTTCTGTAAACAGCTCTGTCCATTTGCTGCCCTTGCGGAAGAATACAGGCGGTTTACCAATAGGAGCGTCTACTGTGATACTCTGTCCGCCGCAAATTTCCCGGTCATACCATACATCTACCCAAGTTTCACCTACAGGGAGATATACCTGCCATTCTTTAATATCTTTCTGCCATACAGGAGCTACAAGCATATCCGGACCGAACATAAATTCTGTCTGCATATCGTATGTTTTAATATCGTTTTCAAAATGAACGAACAATGGACGCTGTACAGGATAGCCCTTTTTGCTTGCTTCTTCGGATAAAGATTTGAGATAAGGTTTTAAGTGGCGATGAATTTTCGTCATGCGCGCAAGATGTGCCATAGTGCCTGCATCCTGGTCAAACTGGAAATTTTCATATGGACGGTTGCATTCATGCGTTCTCATCATGGAAGTAAATACCGCCATATCCACCCAGCGGTCAAACAGCTCTTTCGTGCGGCGGTTGCCGAATAAGCTGGTATACCCACCAATATCGCTGTGATGGTAGGCATTACCCAAAAGACCAGAAGAAAGTGCACCGCATATAACGGTAACAAGGCCATCATGACGAGAGAAATCAACTGATTGGTCACCTGCCCAAAGCATTGGACAATATTTCTGTGTTCCCGTTCCACCAGCACGCATAAAGAATGTAACTTCATCTGTCAATCCTCTTTCAGCAACACCTTTAGCATTTACGGAAGCCCAAAGCGCTGGCCATGCATTGTGCATGATTTTAGCATCTACGCCATTATATAAATAAACATCATCAGTAGGCAGATATTCACCAAAATCAGCCATCCATCCTCGTACTCCAAAATCGAGCATATTCTTTTGAATAATTTCTTCTTTAAACCATTCAGCTGCCTCAGGATTTGTAAAATCAACAATACCGCAATAAAATTCGCCGAAATCCACAAGAGCCGTTTCACCTTTGGAATTTTTAGCAAAATAGCCTTTTGCTTCGGCAATAGGGAATAATTCACCGTCCGTGCACAGATACGGACATGCATATGCTAAGAAACGTATACCTCTGTCTTTAAGTTCTTTGATTTTTTCATCTAAGTGAGGATAACGTTTCTTGCCCCATTTCCAGTCCCAAAAGTTTCTAGTTCCGAAAGATGTTTCACGTACTCCTGCCCAGTCTTCACTCCATACCCCTGCTACAGGTATACCATGATTTATAGCGTTTTCCATACGGGAGAACGTACTTCCTTCTCCGCATTTGAGACCTAAAATAACACCATCATAGAGCCAGTCAGGCAGTTGCGGCTGTTTGCCGAAACGGTCGCTAAGTTTTTCTACGATGCCAAGATACGTATCCGCAGTGAAAAATTCGATGGATTCAGGAACTTCCCAGATTTGCAGTTCATGAAACATTTCGTTGCGGAAATCAAAATCCGCATAAGCCGTACTATTTACATGGCAGGCATAATAACGAGAAGATACAAACGTAGGCTGTGGATAATTAGTATGATAGTAATCACCGCCGGCTTTATTATATTTATCCGAAAGAAACGTTATTTCCGTCGTTTTATCGCGTCCTACACCCGGTTCAGAAGTCCAAAGAGGAAAATGTCTGCCTCTCAGATTGAAATAGGACATCTGTTCACCGCAACCCCAAACGTATTCTTCTTTTTGTGCCGGAATTCTAATCCAGATACGGTTTATTGTTTCATCACATGCTTTGATATTAATTTTTACATGATTGTCTTTTAACTCTGAAAATAATTCAATTTCCGGCTGTGCTTGCGGACATACGGAAAGCATGATTTTACCGTCTTTTTCTTTTGCCGCTTTTAGTGGATATCTTTCGATAACATAATCTTCAATATCGAAGTTACCGCGATAAATATCCATTTTCTCTTTGCCCTTGCCGACAAAAATTGCTGGATTTTCTTCACTGTGTGTAAATAAGATCTTATCGCCTTCTATTATGGAAAAACCTTTTTCATTAAATTGCAGTTCCATTTATTTGCCTCCTTTATTATGCTTTAAAATTAAGGCTGCTTGTAAGTTCAGTGAAAATAACACCTAATGCATATGCACCTGCATCTGGATAACCGATACTTCTTTCACCGACTGTACCAGCTCTACCCATACGCGCCACAATTTCTTTTGTTTTATCTGCACCTTTTACGGCTGCTTTTGCTCCGTTTTCAAATGCATTCTGCATACTGCACTGATATTTTGCCGCATCCTTCCACATATCAGCACATGGAACAAGTGCATCAATTAGAGTCTTATCACCGACAACGGCACCTCTGCCAAATGCACGTTTACCTACAGCCTGAATACCATCCACTGCTCCCTGCATCATCTGGGCAAATTCTGCTACAGTTATTTCCTGTTTACCTTCACAACATTTACCTGCTGTTTTGAAAGCAAATCCCCATACAGGACCAGATGCACCACCACAGTATTCCATGATAACCATAGAACATGCTTCTAGGAATGAACCGATATCTTTTGCCTGAGAGAGTACTTCATGCCACTGGCGTTTTAATTCTTTAAATCCTTTTGCTACACTCATACCAAAGTCACCGTCGCCTGCATGTGAATCTAATTCACAGAACGGTACTTCATTACGGATAATAATTTCACTCATTTTATCAATAATATAAATCATATTATTTAATGAAATTTTATTATCTGTTACATTAGCATAAGCTGCATCTGTTTCTACATCAAAAGATACTTCTTTTACTGTTTTATTTTCATCTATAGCCATAATATCAGCAATATTAGCATCCTGTTCATTTGCCATTACTTTAAATGACGGTGTATCAGCCGGTGCTGTTAAGTAGAATTTAAGTTCATCGTCCAGTTTCAAAATTGAAACGGACGCTCCTGCCATATCGATACTTGTCATATAGTTACCGATAAAAATACGCGCCGGTTTCAATTTTTTAGCAACTAAATCTTTTGTTACTGCATAGTTCAGTAAATTAAGCTCCATCTGCGGTGTTGCACCGAAACCGTTGATTAATACTGCAATTTCATCATTTTCTGCTAAATTCAAATCTTTTACTAACGCATCCGTCATTCTTTCTGCTAATTTATCAGCTGTAGATATTTTTTCTCTTTTAATACCTGGTTCGCCGTGAATACCTACACCATATTCGATTTCATCTTCACCTAACTCAAACGTCGGTGTACCTTTAGCAGGAACTGTGCAGGAAGTGAGTGCAAAACCGATACTTCTTACATTGTCGGCTGCTTTTTGTGCAATACGTTTTACTTCGGCAAGTTCAAGACCTTTTTCCGCTGCTGCACCGGCAATTTTATGCACAAATACCGTTCCGGCAACACCACGACGACCTACAGTATACAAACTATCCTGTACGGCAATATCATCTTCAACTTTTACGTAATCTACCGTAAGTCCATCCATTTCCGCAAGATAAGCAGCACTTTGGAAATTCATCATATCGCCACTGTAATTTTTGATGATGAGCAATGTACCTTTGTCGCTTGCCGTCTGTTTAATTGCCTGATAAACTTGTACCTGGGAAGGCGAAGCGAACACATCACCACATACAGCTGCATCGAGCATGCCTTTGCCGACAAAACCTGCATGAGCTGGTTCATGGCCACTGCCGCCGCCACTGATTAAACTTACTTTATCTGTATTAATTGTTTTTTTCTTTACAATTTTATATTTATCAACGAATTCAAGTGTTGGATTGGCAAGTACGAAACCTTTGCACATTTCCCTTACAATTGTTTCCGGTTTATTAATTATTTTTTTCATAATATTCTTCCTTTTATCTATGGTTAAATAATAGTCTGCATATTGTGAGAAGAAAATGTGTAGAGTACGGACAGACTATTATTTAACACGCTACGGATTTAACTGTTATGCCTTATGGCACTGTTTATATTCTTTACCGATTTTATCTGCTGTGATGATAGCAGCAGCTACATCTTCCACCGTAATCGGGAACGGCATAGAATGAATGGATTCTTCTGGAATACAGGATTTTTCTGCTACCTGCATGAGTTCTTCATCAGTGATTGTATCTACGCCGATATCTTCAAGGCATACAGGCAGACCTACTGCCAGACAGAATTCAAGTACTTCATTGAGTTCTTCTTTCGGCGCATTTTCAAGTACAAGCTGACAAATCGTACCGAATGCCACTTTTTCTCCGTGCATATATTTATGGCTGCCTTCTAAAATAGTAAGACCGTCGTGAATTGCATGAGCCGCAGCAAGTCCGCCGCTTTCAAATCCAATACCGGACAACAGTACATTCGTTTCAATAATATTTTCCAATGCCTGTGTAACTTTTTTGCATTCGCAGGCCTGTTTTGCCTTTATGCCGTTTTCAAGCAACATTTCATAACACGTTTTTGCAAAAATGAATGCTGCATTCGTCGATTTTGCACTGCCGCATAATCCTTCACGATAACCGCATGGGAGACCTGCATTTACATTGGCAAAAGCTCTCGTTGTTGCGCGTGCTTCAAAATAAGTGGACAGTGCATCCCCCATGCCAGATACGAGAAAACGAACAGGAGCGTTAGCAATTACTGTAGTATCAATTAAGATAACGCTAGGACTCTGTTTAAAATAAGCATAATCATCAAATGCTCCGTCTGGTGTATACAGTACGGCTGAATGACTTGTCGGTGCATCCGTTGCTACGATTGTCGGCACAATGATAAGTGCATCACCCTGTGCTACACATTTTGCCGTATCAATTGCTTTACCACCGCCAAGACCGATTGTGCAGTCGCATTTATTTTCTTTAGCAACTTCCTGAAGTCTTGCTACCTCCTGACGGGAACACTGACCGCAAAAAGAGCTTGTTACGAATTTCACGCCGAATTTTTCAGCTGTTTTATCAAGTTTATCCTGAACACGTGCGATATCGTCTGGATGAGCAATTAAAAGTGCAGTTTTACCGTAAGTAGATACGAAATAACCAAGATTTAAAAGTTCATCTTCACCCTGAACATATTTTGTCGGACAAATAAATGCTTTTCTCATTTTAATACCCTCTTTTTCCTTCTATAACTATTTAATAACTTTATAAACTGCTACGCAGTCTTCCATACCATAACCAGCTTCATCCGCTTTTTCGAAATAAGATTTAGCAAGTTTGGTAAATTCTGCACTGAAACCCCAGGCATCACCCATTTCACAACCGAGACGAACATCTTTAAGTGCCAGTTTCACACCAAAGCGGTTTGCATAATCGCCAGCAAGCATAAGCGGACCTCTCATATGAAGCTGTGCAGAATCTGCTCCTGTATCTGCTAAAAGTTCCTGGAATAATTTACCGTCAATACCTGCTTTTTCACAAAGACGCATACCTTCAGATAAAACGGCAAGGTCTGTCATACCGACCATATTGCTGATTAATTTAAAAGCGTATGCCTGTCTTGCACCGCCCATATAATATACAGGGGAACCTACGATTTCAAGAATTTCTTTTACTTTATCAAATGTTTCCTGCTTACCGCCAGCAAAAATCGGTTGCTGAGCTTTTTCGGCTTGTGCCGGACCTTTTCCAAGCGGACAACCCATAAAGCCGATACCTTTCTGAGCTGCGAAAG
>USIX01000148.1 GCA_900554895.1 uncultured Megamonas sp.
CTGATACTCCCCTATAAAAATGGCTATTTATCAACTGTTTGTTGTGACATAGCCTTTTATTTATGCACAGAAATCTGATTTAAGATAAACGGGTCTTTTATTTTATTGTCTTCGGCAAAGAAAAGAATTTTTGTCAAGACTTCTGCTGTTTTCGGGTCATCGTCGACAAAAGGCAGGAACAGTCTGCCACGGTGTTGAGAGTGAACAGGCAGGACGGATATTTGAGTTCCTCCCTGCTGGTGAATAATTCCGCTGCCGAGATGAACGGAGTAATCGGCCAAGTTTCCTTTGATAAGAGCAAAGTTACCGTTGAAATCAACATTGTGCAGTTTGAACAGCGGTAAGGTAAATTCAATGATAGCTCGGCGCATTTCTATAGTGGAATGGCTGGCTTCAGGGTCGACACCGCCGACGTGGGCAACACTTACCACTAAATCTATGTCTCGCATGACTTCGGAAAAAATAATATCCGGTATATCGTTTATCGGCAAATTTTTAAAAGTCCTACGGTCATAAAAAGCTACGTATTCAATGGTAGGAGCTTCAATATCCGCCGGCGAGAACCAGTCGCACATTGCATAGATTGTGGCGATGATATTTTCGTTATAATAAATTTTTTGCAGACCGTAATCATAATCGGCAAGCCAGTTGCGTGTTTTTAGCAGAGCATAGGCTTTTTGCGGCTGAATTTGATTGCCATCGTAACGGCGAGTTTTGAACTGCTGGAGTTCTTCTGCCGTTTTTACGTACAATTCACGGAATACCTGTTTAAACGGTTGTTTTATCTGGCGGTCGAATAAATCTTTTTGATATCCGTGCCAAACATTTAATGAATACAAATCAAAGGCATGGGCTATACGAAGCGGTGTTTTGCCGTCCAGTTGCGTTACTTTGCCCGTACTGCTTATTAAAGTATTATCCTTAAAGTAGCCCGTATCTTTTTTGGCAATAAATATTAAATTCATCAATAATGGGCGAATGACAGGGTTGGTAAACAACATGGAAATTTCCTGAGCAAAGAAAACGGTAGAATTTTCCATTGCCTGTTCAAATGTTGTACGAGCTCGTGAAAACTGGTCCGTGAATTCCGTTTTTGCTTTTTTCAGCGATAGATAGTGCGGATTGTTTTTTAGTTTTTTCGGTACGGATTTTAATATTTTACCGTTTTTTTCGCAAATAATGGAAGTTTTTCCCAGTTCGTCTATTTTAAGATACAAAGAGATATTATCTATTTTTACGGGGTTGAATAACGGCAGTTTCTCTTTTATGAGATTTGTTTCCATATTTAGCGTAAAACGCATAGCATCATCGAATTTTGCATTGCGTGCGAGATTATTCAAAGCAATCTTACAGGCAAGGGCTTCACTTGTCCGTCTTTGAGCACCGAATTTTTTGCTTTCTTTTAAAAACTGCTGGATGAATTTATAGCGGCCGAGCATTTCTTTTTCAGCTGTCTTAGTAATACGTCCGCTTTTGGAGAGTGGAATTAAACCGTATGCCATTAGTAAATCTTTATTACGTTTTTCTTTAATCTGCGCTTTTACTTCATCGGCATTCAATAGACCTGTTACTGCGTCGGCATATTTTCTGGCTCTTGTATGAGCATTGCCTTCCGATATATATTTACAGGCATCATATAAAATGGAAAAACGTTCTTTGCCCAGCTGTTTGTAGCAAGTCTTGAACCAGTTCAGGTCAAAAGCACCGTCTTGCAAGTCTTCAAGAGAAATAGGCGTGTATTTGGCAAAAGTAGAAGCCATTTTCTCATTTGCATAACGCATATGAGCCTGAAAATAATAGCAGCCGCTGATAAATCCCTTCCATTTAAGAATTTTATCTACAAGCGGTATCCAGCTCGGAGACAGCATTACAGCTTCGACAAGACGGTTTATGCCTATTTTTCTTTCCTGTAAATATGCTTTGAGTTTTTCAACCGTATCATTTTTATCCGGTCGACAGACATAAAGCAGATATGACAGTACGGAACGTTTGTCGTTTTCATATAAATAGCAGACATTTTTAAGTTTTTCGTTGCTTAGTGCCGCTAGAATATCCACAAAATATCTGTAGCCGTAAATACGTTTTATACCGGAGATACTGTCGGTATATTTAGTAGGCAGGTCGCCGCGTTTCAGTTCTACTGATAAAATTTGGGCAATGATTGTATCTGTAACTGCATGACCAAAATTACAAAAATCTTTATCATCAAAAAGAGGATAATTATTTTTGTTTTCGGTATGAAGATAAAAATCGGACAGGTCTTCCAAACGTCTGCCAAGGCGGGTTTTTATAAAATAACCGCGAATACGGTTATCTTCAAAATCTTCCAGTATGTTGAAATACAATTCTTCTAAAGAGATGAGTTTTAACTGTGCTGCGCGTATCAAATTGAAAACAGGCATGATTATTTTATAATTATACATTTGATAGATATTATAGTAGATAGCAAAATTGTCTTTGAAATCAATTTCATCAACAGCATATATACATAACGGTATTCTTATTACCCGGTCTGCCAGAACGGATTTTTCGATAAAATAATAGGTGGTATTAGATGAGTATTGTGTTTTTAATGTCTGAACAGATGTGTTGATATCAAATATTTTCAGATAACGCAAAGCGAAAAAACGGGCTGTTTTCAGTCGATATTTTTGAGAAACGTAATACTCAGACAGAAGTTCGACAATCAAGGTGATTTTTGATATATGTTTAAATGATTTCAGTTTTTGTTTAAGTTCCGTATTGAAATTAAATGGTTTGGCAGAGGCTTCGTTGAATATCTGCTGGGAAACATATTTAAAAATGGATATATCCTGTGCAACGTTGAGAAAAATATACAGTTCATACAGAATGATTTCATTTTTTATATGGTTTTGGTAAAAATCCTGCCAAAGTTCCGGATAAGGAAAACTATATAATCTTGCCGGATTGGCTGTTTTCTGTTCCGGAGAGTAAACATATTCGAATTTGTCTGCTAAAAGATATTCCGTGTTGTAATGCGGATAACTCAAATTACCATGTTTGTCGTAAAATGTGTTGAATTTATCAATGATATCAATTATCTGCTGTTGCGACAGCGGATATATGGCGGCAAAGGACAGGGTAGGGTCTTTCGGAGGCAGCGGCAGGTGTACAAGCGGTATTTTTTCAGCGGAAATTGCAGCTGTTTCCATTTTATTGATTTCTTCAATGAGAATTTTTTCATCTTCTGTCGGATTGGTGATAAAATTTACGAATTCTTTTGTTTCGGAAAAGAGTTCAGTAGAAAAATTTTTCTGTATTTGCAGTAAGATATCAAGACCGGCAGAACGCATATTTTTATTTCTGCTGTTCAATAAAATTCCAGCTGTTCTTTTAAGGCCGGCATCATCCTGCCGCAGTAGAAGTTTAATGGCCTTCTGGCGCAGATGGCTGCTTTTATATTTTAATAATTGGGCAATGTTCTCATAATTATCTGATGAAAGGGAACTAGTCTGCAAAATATCATAACCTGCTGTACATTTGCTCATACTGTTGATTAAAAATTGACGTTGCAGCTCATTTTTAGGCTTGCTGTATAATTTTTTTATATATTCGTTAAGATAGTAACTGTCAGAGTATTTAAGCAGAATATCGCAAAAGTCATCAAGTACAGTATCTTCGTGCAGACGATTGACGATTTCAACCATAAATGAAACGATATCCGAAGCATTCAAATATTCACTGTGCCACGGAAAAACACATGGGCTGAAAACTTTCTGTTTTTTTATAAGGAGAGATAATTCTTTTAATTTGTAATAATAATGTGTTAAATCTTTCGTGGATAGTTTTGCTAAATGATTATTTAAACAGTGGTTCTGCTGCCTGGATGAATAAGTATACCAGTAAGCGCTTGGGAGTGTTCTAAATAACACGGCAATGAGTGCACAGTCATTTTCCGTCAGTAAATCCTTTGTTATAAAATGATATCGCAAATCGTAGATTATGTTCTGAGCATTAGCCACATTCAAAAAATAGGCTGCTACAAGTTTTTGGTGTTTTCTGCCATTCATGATTAGGTCAAAAGCCAGAGGTTTAGTTGTATCTATTTCATAAAAGGCATATGACCATAAAGCAAGATAAATTTCTACAGGATTTTGCGAAGAAAGAGCTTTTTGACGTATTTTTTCATCAGTGAGAAAATCTTCAAGGCAGGTGATTTCTTTTTGCGTTATTTTATCGGAATTGATTTCATCAACCAGTCCTGTACAGGTGGCAAGAGCACGTTTTACGGAAGAGAAGCGGATTAAGTCATTTTCTTTAATAACATTAAATAAAGTGAAGAAAGCCTCTGGCGTTCCGGCATCCATATTTTCTGTTATAGCCTGACGCAAACCCTCCTGCAGACGCCCGGCATACAGCAAATCGCCCAATAGTTTATGCAGATTTGTATTATGGCTTTTCACTATGGCATTGATTATTTCATATGACAAAAAAGCCGTATTGTTATCACCTAAAATGATATCTTCGAGAAAGGAAATAAATTGTGTATTATTGGCATTGATTAAAGCAGTCATAGTATAGACATTGGAGTTTTTTAAATAAATGTAATCTTCCAAAGCAAATTTATCTTTGTCAATATTACAGTGTTTTAATTTTATCATGTCTATAGGTGAAATACTGGCATTAGCATAGATAATAAAATCCGTCAACAGTTCCATAGCACTTCTAGCGTGAAAAGAATATTGGCGGGTACGCATACTGCGCCTGTACCAGCCGATTTCATACTGGTAATCAAGCAGATTATCCATCATGTTCAGAAACGGCTGCAAATTTTTTTCACCTAAAAGTGCTGATAATACTGCCCGTTCATCATCAGAAAAATACTGAGACAGAGATGATAAAATTCCGTCCGGGAAAATAGAATTCCAGTGATTAAAAAGAATACTCTTATCGTTTTCGCCGAAAATTCTATTGCAATAAACAGTATAAATTTCTTGCTGTCGAGGCGTTAAAAGACGATATTTTTCAGCAAATTTCTTTTTCAATATCGTTTTATCCTTACAATCCAAATACTGAAGTTCCATAGAAAAACCTCCCTACCACATTCTTCCTGCAAGCATTACCAAGCGGATAAAGATTAAAGTATCATTTTCCTTCAAGGAAATTGTCTGATTTAAATCCGTTAATTCGTTTTCGTTTAAAAATATGCGAAAAAGACCGTCCTGAAATGATAAAGCAACGTTTTTCTGAGCTTTATCTAAATCTGCTTTAGTATCATTATAATTCAGATTAAAAGAAATTTTTCCGGCAGCAGCCATATTATCTATATCCTGGGAAGATAAATATTTTAAGATATTTTCATCGAAGCTGTTTTTTGTGCGTTCATTGAATTTTGCCACTAAATCAGCTACTATTTCATTAAGTAATTCGTGAACAGTGTCAGGTGCGTATTTTAACTGAAACGGCTGTTTTTTTACGATATCACGCCGTTTACCTATTTGTTTTACTTGAATAAATATATTCATGGCAATCCTCCTTGCAGCATAAAATAATTCATATATTAATAAACATATTCTAGTTGTTACGACAGTTAATTTTTTTAGTACAATATTTTTACTGGTTTATCGCTAAGGTTTAAAAATTCACTGTGCTTGGATATCTGAACTAAAGAACAGAGCTTTAAATTGTTTCCTTGATAGTTGAAACTCGCAAATTATAATGTCAACAGTTTAAATTAAGTTGCTGGTGAATATCCAAAATATAATACGGCTTTGCCCGAGGGGGATATAACTTACGGTAATATTTATGAAATA
>USIX01000149.1 GCA_900554895.1 uncultured Megamonas sp.
AGACGCCATAGGGGTTGAGGGATACATGCCGCCAAATAAAGTCACCTCTTCCGTAATTTTAATGATATAAATATGATGAAAGTACTTTATGAAATATTTACCTTTATATTATGAAAAAGTATACATTGGTTATTTCAAAGTGAATAGAGATTTTTATTGCCTATGAAATATAGGATATTCATGTTTACAATATAAAATTCATTTCGACAACTAAAATATTTATTGGAAATAAAATATTCCAATAAATATGAAGAAATTATTGACATTTGTAATAAGCATAATATTCCATATATCTGAGTAGTATAAAATTCTAATATATTTGAAATTCAATATTGTAATATTAAATATGAATAATATTTTACTCATAAAAAATACATTATAATTTTGCTTATTAATTATAAACCTAATATAAGAAAATAAAATTTATTGATTAATATATATTTATTTAGAAAGGAATATTATAATATGAGAGTATTATCATTATTTTCTGGTTGTGGAGGTATGGACATTGGATTCGATGGAGATTTTAGGTGCTTGAAAAGATCAATAAACTGTAAAATGCACCCAGATTGGATACAATATGATTTTGGTGAATGGGTCAAAGTAAAAAAAACTTCATTTGAAATAACATTTGCAAATGATATTTTACCAGAAGCTAAAACTGCATGGGTAAATTACTTTAAAAATAAAATAAATAATGCTGAAAAAATATATCATTTAGATAGTATTGTTGATTTAGTAAAACGTTCTAAAAATGGGGAACAAATTTTCCCTAACAATATAGATATAGTCATCGGAGGATTTCCGTGTCAAGATTTTTCTATAGCCGGAAAAAGACTAGGATTTAATTCAACAAAAAGTCACAACGGAAATCTAATAATCGATGAACCTTCTATAGAAAATAGAGGTCAATTATATATGTGGATGAGAGATGTTATTTCCATTACTAAACCAAAGTTATTTATAGCAGAAAATGTAAAAGGATTAACAAATCTCAAAAATGTAAAAGATATAATAGAAAAAGATTTTTCAGAAGCTGCTAATGGGGGATATTTAGTAGTTCCTGCAAGAGTATTACAAGCTGCTGATTATGGTGTTCCTCAATCTAGAGAACGAGTTATTTTCTTTGGTTTTAAGAAAACAGCATTAAAAAACAATGCATTAAAATTGCTATCATTAGAAAAAATTCCTGAAGAATACGATCCATATCCTTTACCAACTCATACTTTTGATAAAAAAAATCATATATTACTTGAAAAAATAGTTACTTGTCAAGAAATATTTTTCGACTTATCAGAACCAGAAATATCTAATGATATTTCGCAAAAAAAATATTCAAGAGCTAAATATATGGGAAAATCTTGTCAAGGACAAACTGAGGTAAAATTAGATTCTATAGCACCTACTATTAGATCTGAACATCATGGCAATATTGAATTTAGACGATTAAGTCTAGAACACGGAGGAACTCACATTCATGAATTAGAACAGGGATTGGCTGAACGACGATTAACAGTACGAGAATGCGCTAGAATACAAACATTTCCCGATGATTATCAATTCGTTACATTCAATAAAGATAAAAAGAAAAATATATCTGCTAGTGCAGCTTATAAAATTATTGGTAATGCTGTTCCATGTATTTTGGCTTATAATATTGCTAAAAGAATAGAAGAAAAATGGAATCTCTTTTTTAAAAACTAAATATATTATTTAGGAGAAATTTGATATGATTATTTCAAATAACGCCAAACCCCTTTTAATAGATTTTAAAAAACTAATGCTTAAAACAGATATATTATTAAATAATGATGCTAAAAACCGAGAAAACTATTATAAAAATCGTAATGGAAAAAAACTTGAACTTGATGTATATCATGCATTAGTGGAATCTGCTAAAGGAACGGTCTTTGAAAACACTATTCATTTGATATCAGGTGCAAGTTTCCCAGATATAGTAGCAAATAAATTTTATGGTGTAGAAGTAAAAAGTACAGAAAAAAATCATTGGACATCTATCGGAAGTAGTATATTAGAATCGACTCGTATACAAAGTGTTGAACGTATATATTTAACCTTTGGAAAATTAGGTACACCTATAGAATTTTTATCAAAACCCTATGAAGATTGTTTATCCGACATAGCCGTCACGCACTATCCTCGTTATAAAATTGATATGAAATTAAATAAAGGTGAAACTATATTTGATAAAATAGGTATATCATATGATAATTTAAGAACAATGGATAATCCCATAGAACCAGTTTCTCGTTACTACAAAGGAAAACTAAAAGAAGGACAAACTCTCTGGTGGGCTACAACTACTGAAACAGAATATGTATCTCCAATGGTTAAACTATGGAATACGTTAAATCCAGCAGAAAAAATCTGCCTTACCGCTCAAGGATATGCTTTATTTCCTGAAATAATAGGTGGTAAAGGAAATAAAAAATACCAAAACTTTGCTCTATGGCTAGCTGTGAAAAAAGGGGTTATCAATACAAATATACGAGATCAATTTTCGGCAGGAGGAAAAGTTGCTCTATCCATAGATAATAAAAAATTTGACAAATTACCTGCCACGTTTGGTCATCTTGTAGACTGTAAAAATTTAATAATAAAAACAATAATTGAAGCCTCTGAAAATAGTTTATTAGAATACTGGAATGTTTCTACTATCGAAAATGATAGAATTTGTCAATGGTGTAATTTAGTAGTCAAAAAAGCAGGAAATAATATTGATAAATCAACCTTATATGAGTTATTAAAATTAATATTTTTATAACAAAAACGCTCCCTCTCTTAAACAAGAAAAGGGAGCTTTTTATATTAAACGGCGTTATAGCCGAGTTCCAATGCTTTCATATTCTGTTCTACTGTATGAGGCGGCACGCGATTTGCCACGGACTGCTTCACCGTATCGAGTGAAACGATACCGGAGCTTTTTACCATAATGCCGAGTGCCACGATATTGGCAAACAGGAGCTTACCAAGCTTTTCGGAAGCCGTTTTCGTAATCGGCACCTTGATTATATGCGGAAAATCCGGCGGATTTGGTACTAAATCTTCATCTATAATAAGTACACCGTCATTTTTATCCAAATCATTGTAATATTTGTCAGCCGCTTTCTGCGTCATGGCAAGTACGATATCCGGATTTGTAACTTTCGGATGAAAAATGGCATTATCGGAAATAATAACTTCAGCTTTGGAAGCGCCACCGCGCGCTTCCGGACCGTATGACTGGGACTGAACGGCCTGCTTGCCTTCACTTACCGCCGCTTCGGCAAAAATGATTGCCGCCGTGATTACCCCCTGCCCGCCGGAGCCGGATAAACGAAGCTGTTTTTTCATTTCAATACACCTCCAGCCGTTTCGATAACTTTATCATACGCATGGTCATAATCAATGGATGTATGCTGATGTAAAAGTCCAATCGGGAATTTGCCCGCTTTTTTGTCGTCAGCTAATTTATCAAAAGCCGGTTTCATAACGGCATTGTCACGCATCCACATCATCATCTGCGCCGGGTCCGCCATTTTATTCTTACGGCCGTAAGCCGTCGGGCACTGTACGATAGCTTCAATCAAAGAAAAGCCTTCATTTTCGATGCCACCTGCTATCATGTTGATTAAATGCGGTACATGATATGCCGTGCTTCTCGCTACATACGTAGCGCCTGCCGCCGCTGCCAGAGAACACGGGTCGAACGGATTATCCACCGAGCCGTACGGAGCCGTCGTCGCTTTTTTATCGAGCGGAGTCGTAGGCGAAGCCTGTCCTCCTGTCATACCGTAAATATTATTGTTGAACAGTACAACTGTCAAATCGACATTGCGTCTTGCACCGTGAATGAAATGATTGCCGCCGATTGCCATGCAGTCGCCGTCGCCTGTTATGACGATGACATTAAGCTCAGGATTGGCAAGTTTAATGCCGGTGGCAAACGGAATTGCGCGTCCGTGCGCCGTATGCAGTGTATCAAAATCCATATAACCAGAAGCTCGCGAAGAGCAGCCGATACCCGATACGATTACCGTTTTGTCCGGGTCGAGATTTTTCTTGATGATAGCTTCCACAATCGCTTTCATCACAATACCGTTGCCGCAGCCCGGACACCATAAATGCGGAAGGCGGTTCTGGCGAAAATACTGTTCGTACATTCTTTCTTTCATCAATTATTTCCCCCTTCACACATTTTAATAATAGCCGTTTCGATTTCTTCCGGCGTAAAAATCTGCGTATCGTATTTGCCGAGAAATTCAACTTTACATTTGCCGCAGCTTGCACGTTGCACTTCATATACAAGCTGACCGTAATTGAGTTCAGGCACTAAAACGGCTTTCACTTTGTCAGCCAGTTTATTTATTACCTTATCGGCAAAAGGCCATATTGTAATCAGACGCACCATGCCGACTTTATATCCTTTTTTACGTGCCTCCAGCATGGCTTCATAAGCCGTGCGTGCCGTGCCGCCGTAACTTACGACTGCATATTCGGCATCATCCATATTATATGTTTCATAATGGCAGATTTCATCACGAGCAATATCTATTTTTTCATGCAGTCTGTCAATAACCTGCTTCGTTACTTCCGGGCTGCCGGACGGAAATCCCGTTTCATCATGAATAAGACCCGTTACATGAATATGGTATCCTTTGCCGAAATCTGCAGTGTTCGGTACTAAATCCGCATCCGGCTCATACGCCTTGTATTCAGGCGACGGAGATTTTTTCGGCTGACGGCGCGGATAAATTTTTATATCTTCTTTCTCTGGCACATCTATATTTTCACGCAGATGGCCTACGATTTCATCCATCAATAAAATTACAGGCGTACGGAAACGTTCGGCATAATTTACTGCCATAACAGTAACATCAAAAGTTTCCCGTACACTCCACGGCGAAAGAGCAATAATGGAATGGTCGCCGTGCGTTCCCCAACGAGCCTGCATTATATCTCCCTGGGACGGAGATGTAGGCTGCCCCGTTGACGGGCCTACACGCTGCACGTTGGCAATAACAACCGGGATTTCAGCCGCACAGGCATAACCGATTAATTCCTGCTTTAAGGAAAAACCCGGGCCGGAAGTTGCCGTCAATACTTTTTCTCCGGCAAGCGAAGCACCCAAAACGGCACCCATACTGGCAATTTCGTCTTCCATCTGAATGAATTTACCGCCCATTTTCGGCAAAAGTTTTGCCATAGTTTCAGCTATTTCAGTGGACGGCGTAATTGGATAACCGGCAAAAAAACGTACACCAGCAGCCAATGCGCCATAGCTGCACGCTTCATTACCCTGCATCAATTTAATCATCAGGCTTCCTCCTTATCCACAAAAATAGCATAATCCGGGCAGCGCAGTTCACACTGACCGCAACCGATGCAAGCATCGGCATTAACTATCTGACAATGATTTAAAACATCTAACTGTAAAACTTTTTTCGGGCAGAAAGCCACACAAATACCGCAACCTTTGCACCGCTGTGTTTTCAAGTAAATAATATTTTTCAAAATGTCACTTCCAAACTCTCAAATATATACATAAAATTGACATAAATATTAATAGTAATAAATACACTATGAGCAATTCTTAATATCAGTCACGCATTCTATTATATAACAAAAAAGTGTAAAAGTGTAAATGTATACAATATATCTTTTAAAACAATTTTGACTAAAAAAATATGAAAACCTCTTGACTATTCTAAAAAATAGTATATAATATTAATTAATAATAATTATTGTTTATTCGGATTAGAT
>USIX01000150.1 GCA_900554895.1 uncultured Megamonas sp.
AATACTTTTGTTACTAAAATTGAACCATTAAAACTGATAAGTTATGGATAAACTATATTTTATGCTATAATTTTGGTATAAAGATAAATTTTTTTATGGGGTAGTGGATATATTATGAGAAGCAGAACTTATTTAACACCGAATAGACATGAAAAATATATGATTGTTGATGGATATAATGTTATAAATGCGTGGGATTTTCTCCAAAAAATCAGCAATGAAGATTTGGCGTTTGCAAGAGATAAATTAATTCATATGCTGATGGAATTCGGTCAGTATGAAAAATATGATGTAACGATTGTGTTTGACGCACAGTATACGAATGCGGAGGAAAATGTGGAGGAGCTGACGACGCACTGCAAAGTGGTTTATACAAAGGAAAAAGAAACGGCAGACAGCTATATTGAACGCAGTGCGTATGAAGCGACACGCTATTATGGCAAGGAAGTCTATGTCGTAACATCCGACGGAGCGGAGCAGAGCTTGATTTTGGGAGCCGGCGCATATCGTATTACGGCAAAGGAGCTGTTGCGCAGTATAAAACACAGTAAGAAAAATATCCGGGATGAGTACACCAGCGTACACGCACTGCCGATTAAACGCCGCGAACTCGGCTCACGCATTGATGACGATGTCATTGCCAAACTGGAACAGATGCGGAAGAACAAATAATGTTGGTCAAGCGGCAGAGGTTTTGCTGTCAATATTGGTTTTAATTATTAGTTTTGAGATAAAAATAATCCGGCAGGTTGCATTGATAAATTTTCTGTGTTATACTGATTTAAGAAATTCATTTAATTATTCCTAGAAGAGTGGGTGTTTACCCACTCTTTGCTTTATATTGGGAGGTGTTCCAGTGGCAAATCGTGTAGAAGAAGCAGTTGAAAAACTTGCTGAAGAACTTTTAGCTGATACTGATTACGAACTTGTTGATGTTGAATATGTAAAAGAAAGAGACTGGTTTTTGCGTATCTATATTGATAAGGAAGGCGGAGTCGGCCTGGATGATTGCCAGGAAGTCAGCGGTCTTTTGGATGAGCGTATTGAAAAGCTCGGTATTTTAAATGACCGTTTTATTTTGGAAGTTTCTTCGCCGGGTCTTGACCGTGCATTGAAAAAGGAAAAGGATTTCAAGCGGGAAATGGGCAAAAAGGTGGATATCACTTTATATAAACCGATAGACGGCGAAAAAAATATTACAGGTGTTTTGACAGGCTATGCCAAAGACACGATAACAATTGACGAAACAAGGGAACTTCCGCTGAAGGATATTGCTCTGGTTCGTCTGCATATTGATTTTTAAATTAGATTAAGGAGTTAATACAAATTGGCAACCAAAGATAAAGGTGATAAAGGTTTTTTAGAAGCTTTGAAAGAAGTTGGAAAAGAGAAAGGAATTGCGCCGGAAATTTTATTTGAAGCGGTGGAAGCAGCGCTTGTATCCGCTTATAAACGCAATTTCAATACGGCTTCCAACGTGCGTGTATATCTTGAAAGAGCTACGGGCGAATTTCATGTATATGCACAGCGTAAAGTTGTAGAAAAAGCAGAAAACAAAGTTACGGAAATTTCTCTGGAACAGGCAAAGAAAATCAACAGTAATTATGAACTTGACGATGTTATTGAAATTGAAGTAACGCCTGCCAACTTCGGACGTATTGCTGCACAAACGGCAAAACAGGTGGTTGTGCAGCGTATAAGAGAAGCGGAACGAGGCATTATCTATGAAGAATATTCCAACCGTTCCAGTGATATTTTGACAGGTATCGTACAACGCATGGAAGGTCATAATGTATTTATCGACCTTGGCAAGACGGAAGCGGTTCTTGCGCCGTCAGAACAGATAAGTACGGAAAAATACAAACATAACGATAGAATTAAAGTTTATGTGGTAGAAGTGAAAAGAACTTCCAAAGGTCCGCAGATTTTAGTTTCGCGTACGCATCCGGGACTTTTAAAAAGACTGTTTGAACTGGAAGTGCCGGAAATTCAGGACGGTACGGTGGAAATTAAATCCGTAGCACGTGAACCGGGTATGCGCTCCAAAATTGCTGTTTACTCGGCTGATGAAAATATTGACCCGGTAGGTTCATGCGTAGGACAGAAGGGATTGCGCGTGCAGGCTGTTGTAGATGAACTGCGCGGTGAAAAAATCGATATCGTTAAATGGAATGAAGACCCGGCAAAATATATCGCCAACTCTTTGAGTCCGGCAAAAGTCGTTTCTGTAGCCATTAATGAAGAAAAGAAAATGTCCCGCGTTATCGTGCCGGATTATCAGCTGTCACTGGCTATCGGCAAAGAAGGGCAGAATGCCCGTCTGGCAGCGAAACTTACCGGCTGGAAAATCGATATCAAAAGTGAAACGCAGGCGCAAGAAGAAGGCGATGATGCTGACGATATGAGCATGAATATGGTTGATGTGGTCAGTGAAGACTCTTTTTCCGTAGATTAATAGGAGGTATAACATGAAAAAACTTCCTGTACGCTTATGCGTCGGCTGCCAAGAGCCTCATACGAAGCGGGAAATGATACGTATTGTGAAAAGTCCCGACGGAGAATTTTCTATTGATGCAACCGGTAAAAAATCCGGACGCGGTGCATATATCTGCAAAAATGCCGATTGTCTCGAGACGGCAATCCGGCAGCACCGGCTGGAAAAATCCTTTAAATGCCCGATAGATAATTCAGTATATGAACAGTTAAAAGAGGAATTTGCCAAACTTGATGAAAAGTAAAAAACTGATTAACATATTGAGTATTGCCTGCCGTGCCGGTAAAGTTTTGTCAGGCGAGTTCGTGATAGAAAAGGCACTTACAGGCAGAAATAATGTTAAATTGATATTGCTGGCTGAAGATACAGCGGAGGCAACGCAGGCAAAATATGAAAAATTGGCTGAGAAAAATAAAATTTTGCTGCGAAAAGCGCCATTAACGAAGGAAGAACTGGCAAATAGCATAGGCAAAAGCGACAGAGCGGCGGCGGCAGTCTGTGATGACGGTTTTTGCAAGGCTATGCTGAAAATCTTGGACAATTAATCAAACCTAAGGGGGAATGAATTGATGTCCAAATACAGGGTGTATCAATTAGCAAAAGAATTCAGCCTGGATACAAAACAGGTTATTGATATATTGAGTAAAAACAACTTTAAAATAACCAACAACTTTAATCTTGTTGGAGAGAAAGAACGTGAGGTTATAGCTACTATCGTGAATAATAAAGAAAATAACAATAAAAATACTGCTAGGAAGAATAACCAGCAGAATAATCAAAACGCCAATCAGAACAAAAATAACGGCAATAAACATAGAAATAATAACAACGGCGGCAGCAACAATCAGGGAAACAGCCGTGCCAACAATCACAGCAACGGTCATAATAAATCCAATAATAATGCAGAGCATAGACAGAGAAATAATAAAAATGCCGCAACAACCAGCAATGCTGTTAAAGTAAACGAAAAAAACGAACGCAGCGACCGTATGGAACGCGGTGAACGCAGTAAAAACCGCAACAACAAGAACAACCGCAGTCAAAATCAGGGCAGCAGCCGCAACAACAGCCGCCCGAACAATAATAAAAACAACAGCAAAAGTAATGCTGTTGCCAATAATAAATTCGGCGGTAATAAGAAAAACAAAAATAAAAATGTTAAACAGGCTCCTGTAGAAGTTAAACATCAGGAAATCATCCGCCCGAAACATATTAAAGTAGGGGAAACGATTACAGTAAAAGAACTGGCAAGCAAAATGACGTATCCGGTAACAGATGTCATTAAGAAATTAATGCTTCTGGGTACAATGGCCACTATTAACCAGGAACTTGATTTTGAAACGGCTTCTCTTATTGCGGAAGAATTCGGTATTGCTGTAGAAGAACTGCCGCCGGAAGTTGACCTTACGGAAATTCCGGAAGTTGAGGATGCGCCGGAAAAATTACAGCTTCGTCCGCCTGTTGTTACGGTAATGGGTCATGTTGACCACGGTAAAACTTCTTTATTGGATGCTATTCGTAAAACGTCCGTTACATCAAGCGAAGCCGGCGGCATTACACAGCATATCGGTGCTTATCAGGTAATGTGCAACGGACAGAAAATCGTATTTTTAGATACACCGGGTCATGAAGCATTTACTGCCATGCGTGCACGCGGTGCGCAGGTTACGGATATCGCCGTACTTGTAGTTGCAGCTGACGATGGTGTCATGCCGCAGACGCTGGAAGCAATCAATCATGCCAAAGCGGCAAAAGTGCCGATTGTCGTAGCTATCAATAAAATTGATAAACCGGGAGCAAATCCGGACCATGTAAAACAGCAGCTGGCTGAACATGAACTTATTCCGGAAGAATGGGGCGGACAGACAATCATGGTGCCTGTTTCCGCGAAAAAGAAAACAGGTATCAGTGATTTGCTGGAAATGATACTTTTAGTAGCGGAAGTTCAGGAATTGAAAGCCAATCCAAATCGTGAAGCACGTGGCGTAATCATTGAAGCACGCCTTGATAAAGGTCGCGGTCCTGTAGCGTCCGTACTCGTACAAAACGGTACATTGCGTATCGGCGACTTCATCATTGCCGGAACGGCCTGCGGTAAAGTCCGCGCTATGGTCAATGACCGCGGTGAAAACGTGAAGAAAGCCGGACCGTCCATGCCGGTCGAAGTGCTCGGTCTGTCCGACGTACCGGAGGCAGGGGATGAACTTGCCGTACTGGATGAAAAACTGGCAAAGACAATTGCGGAAAAACGTATTGAAAAACAGCGCAATGAACTTATCCATTCCAAGAAAGTATCTTTGGACGATTTGTTCAACCAGATTAATGAAGGCGATATAAAAGAACTGAACCTGCTTGTTAAAGCGGATGTTCAGGGTTCAGTGGAAGCAGTATGCTCTTCACTTTTGGCACTTAATAAAAATGAAAGTGAAGTTCGTGTAAGCATTGTACACTCCGGTGTAGGTGCAGTAACGGAATCCGACGTAATGCTCGCTTCGGCTGCCAATGCCTTGATTATTGCATTCAATGTACGTCCTGATGCCAATGCTCGCAAACTTGCCGATACGGAAAAAATCGAAATTCATACTTACCGTGTAATTTATGAAGCTATTGACGATATTCAATCCGCAATGAAAGGTATGCTTGCACCAAAATATAAAGAAGTAATTCAGGGCAAGGTGGAAATCCGTCAGGTTATGAAATTCTCTAAAGCTCTTGTTGCCGGCTCATACGTACTGGAAGGCAAAGTATGCAACAACTCGAAAATCCGCATAATTCGTGATAATATCGTACTGTATGAAGGTCAGATTGAATCGCTGCGTCGTTTCAAGGATGACGTAAAAGAAGTGGCACAGGGCTATGAATGCGGTATTACAATTGATAACTACCGTGATTTCAGAGAAGGAGATATTCTTGAAGTTTATACTATGGAAGAAATTCCGCAAAAATAAGGAGTAAGTGATGGGAAGCGTTCGAGTAGAAAAAATACAGGAACTAATAAAACAGCAGGCCAGTGAAATCATCATGCGCGAACTGAAAGACCCACGCATCGGCTTTGTTACTGTAACGGAAGTGGATGTTTCCAGTGATTTGCGCAATGCCAAATTATATGTAAGCATATTAGGCAGTGACAAGCAGATTGAAGATACATGGAAAGGGCTTAATTCTTCTTTAGGTTTCATCCGTAGAGAACTTGCTCATCGTATCCGTCTGAAATTTATTCCCGAAATCAAATTCTTA
>USIX01000151.1 GCA_900554895.1 uncultured Megamonas sp.
GCTCCAAATGTCATCCATTCTTCACTGGTCGTCAACGCGACATGGCAGCTGGTGGCCGTATTGAAAAATTCAACAAACGTTATGGCAAAAAATAATATACCAATAAATGGCAGAGCAGAGATGCTCTGCTTCATTTGTATTTAAATAGATTTTAATTATGGAAAAATAAATAAGGCAGGTGCTGTTTATGTCTGAAAAATTAATGGTAGGCGGTCAAGCTGTAATTGAAGGCGTAATGATGCGTGGCCCGAAGAAAGTGGCGACGGCAGTCCGTGAACCTTCAGGAAAAATTACTGTGGATGTAAAACCTGTAAATTCATTGGCGGATAAATATCCTATTTTTAAAAAGCCGTTTTTCCGCGGCATACTGTCTTTGGGCGAGTCACTTGTAATGGGCCTGAAATCCCTTACTTATTCGGCACAGATGGCAGGAGAGGAAGAAGCAGACAAGCTTACAAATAAAGATATAGCAATAACAATGACTTTTTCACTGCTGGCAGCGATAGTGCTGTTTATCGTAATACCGACGGCAGCGGTCAACCTCGTTCCGACTGACGACCATGTAATCATGAATATGTGGGAAGGCTTTGTGCGCATGGCGGTATTTTTTATCTATATTTACGCTATATCGCGCGTAAAGGATATTCAGAGAGTATTTCAGTATCATGGAGCCGAACATAAAACTATCCATGCCTATGAAGCGGGTGTGGAACTCATTCCCGAAAATGTGCAGAAATTTTCACGTCTCCACCCACGTTGCGGTACGTCGTTTCTGCTTATTGTTATGGTGGTAAGTATTTTCGTATTTGCCTTTCTCGGCTGGCCGTCGTTGTGGGAACGTATTTTGTCGCGTGTCTTGCTTTTACCGGTAGTAGCGGGAATTTCTTATGAATTCATCCGTTTTGCTGGTCGTTCCAAAAATAAAATCGTGCACATGTTCTCATTACCGGGAATGTGGCTTCAGTATTTAACGACACGCGAACCTGACGATTCTATGATTGAAGTTGCTGTAAAATCACTTAAAGCGGCGATTGAACTGGAAGAAGTCAAAGAAGCGGATGTTAAAACCGAAGCAGAGCCGACAGTGACGAATGAATTGAAAATAAATGCCACGATTTAGATTTTTAATGGAAAAATGATATGAGATGGATATCAAGAGACATTAATCAAGCTCATGGGAGCAAAACCCTCGTATACCAAATGTGCTGTAAAGTTCCGTACTTTAGCACTGGGATATAAGGCACGTCCGGCGAATTTGCGTAAGCAATTGAAGCCGGACTATTTTGTTTTGTATATTCATATGCTATCATCTAATTAGTAAATAACAAAGCGGTGAGATAAATGAAAACCTATTGCTTTAAACTGTACAATTCAAAACGGGACAGAAAACTTCATAGACAAATTAATGAGGCAGGTCTCATTTATAATCACTGCATTGCAATTCATAAACGATATTATCGCTTGTTTAAAAAATCATTAAATATCAATTCTTTACAAAAACACTTAACTAAATTGAAAAAGCTGGCAAAGTTCAGTTATCTTAAAGAAATTGGCTCGTAGGCGGTGTAGGAGATAACTCAGCGTATAGACCGTGCCTATAAGCTGTTTTTTAGAAATCAAAAACATAATATCCGTTCGGCTCCGCCTTCGCTTAAGAAAGTACGCAAGTATAAATCGTATACTTTGAAACATCAGGTTGGAAGCTGTATGACGAAAACATAATTAGAATAGCCAATCAGAAATACCGTATAGAGATGTAAACGCTGCTATAAATATAAAGAAAGAAGGAGAAAGAATTTTCTTCTCTCGTTGAAAAATAATAAAATGGGCAGGGCGTTGTCCATTGCGGAGAGAACTTGTAAGACTGTCTTTTGATAGCAAGGTTCGTTAATATCCCAGAATCTCCTTGCTTTAGCTATGGGGAGTACGTCAAGGAGATTTTTATTATAGTTTATCATTAAATCATTTGTTTTTTGTTCAAGGAAAAATAAACGATTTAATTTTAAGATAAGGAGAGATATACGTGATAGACAAATTGCAAGCTGTTGAGGATAAATATCTGGAGCTGGAGTCTTTAATCAGTGACCCGGATGTTATTTCCGATATGGCGAAATGGCAGAAATACAATCAGGAACATGCTGCGCTTACGGAAATCGTGGAAAAATTTCGCGAATATAAGAAAATATGCGAAACGATAGATGAAGATAAGATGATGTTTGAAGAAGATATTGACAGTGATATGCGTCATATGCTGGAAGACGAAGTAAAGGAACTGTCACAACGCCGTGAAGTCTTGGAAAATGAATTCCCGATTTTACTGCTGCCGAAAGACCCGAATGACAGTAAAAATGTCATTATGGAAATCCGCGGCGGTGTTGGCGGTGAAGAGGCGGCGCTGTTTGCAGGTGATTTGTTCCGCATGTATTCGCGTTATGCGGAAATGCAGGGATGGAAAGTGGAAATGCTTGACTCCAATCCGACAGGTCTTGGCGGTTTCAAGGAAGTCTCTTTCTGTGTGAACGGCTACGGTGCATACAGTAAATTGAAATATGAAAGCGGTACTCATCGCGTGCAGCGTGTACCGCAGACGGAGTCTTCGGGCCGAGTGCATACTTCGGCTGTAACGGTAGCGGTATTGCCGGAAGCGGAGGAAGTAGAGGTAGACATAAAGCCGAATGATTTGCGCATTGATACGTACTGTGCCAGCGGTGCAGGCGGGCAGTATGTAAACAGAACGGAAACGGCAGTACGTATTACGCATTTACCTACAGGTATTGTGGTACAGTGTCAGGATGAAAAATCGCAGTTGAAAAATAAAGAAAAAGCTATGCGCGTATTGCGGGCAAAAGTACAAGAACAGGCGCAGGCGGCGCAGGATAATGAAATTGCCGCCGACAGAAAAAATCAGGTCGGCTCCGGCGACAGAAGCGAACGCATCCGTACGTATAATTTCCCTCAGGGACGTGTAACAGACCATCGTATCGGTCTTACGCTGCACAAGCTTGATTTTGTGCTGAACGGTGAAATTGACGAGATTATTAATGCTTTGATTACGGCTGACCAGACGGAAAGATTGAAACAGGTAAGATAATATGGAAAAAAAAGATGTTTGGACGATAAGTTCACTGCTTAACTGGACAGTGAATTATTTTAAAAGCAAAAATATAGAGTCCGCCCGTCTTGATGCCGAAGTGCTTCTGTCTCATGTATTGGGACAGGAGCGCATTTATTTATACGTGCATTTCGACGAACCTATGGAACAGGCGGAACTTGGTAAATTCAGAGAGTATGTGAAAAAAAGGGCGCAACATGTGCCGGTAGCGTATATCATAGGTGAAAAAGAGTTTATGGGGCTGCCGTTTAAAGTTACGCCGGATACGCTCATTCCGCGTCCCGATACGGAAATTCTCGTAGAAAATGTTTTAGCCAATTTAGCTGAGGATGAAACTGTACAAATTGTCGATATCGGAACAGGCAGCGGGGCGATTATTCTGTCGCTTCTGGCTAATTTGCCGAAAGCACGGGGAAAAACGGTGGATATTGCGGTAAAAGCGGTGGAAGTTGCCAAAGAAAATGCTGTACGGCTGCAGGTAGCTGACAGATGCGAATTTTTGGTGGGCGATTTATTTGCACCGCTCCAAGATAGTAAATTTGATGTTATAGTTTCCAATCCGCCGTATATTCCGCAAAAGGATATTGCGACATTGGAAGCTGACGTCAGGGCATATGAGCCGGTCAGTGCACTGACAGACGGCGGCGATGGGCTTAGTTATTATCGCAGACTGCTTGCTGAGGGCAAAAGATATTTAAAAGAAAATGGTTTTATAGCTTTGGAAATCGGCATTCATCAGGCGCAGGCCGTAAAACGGATAGCATTGGATAACGGTTGGCGCAATATCAAAATAATCAAGGATTATGCCGGAATAGACAGGGTGGTATTGGCATGGAATGTGAATTGATAAAAATAAATTCGATAAAGGACAAGGCTTTGCAAAAAGCTGCACAGTGTATAAAAAACGGCGGTCTGGTGGCATTTCCTACTGAAACAGTGTACGGACTGGGCGGTGACGGCTTGAACAGTGAGGCAGCGGCAAAGATTTATGCGGCAAAGGGACGACCGTCGGACAATCCTTTAATACTGCATATAAACGATCAGAAAATGCTGCATAAAATAGTCAGGGATGTAAATACTATGGCGAAAAAAATAATGACGGCATTTTGTCCCGGGCCGGTAACTCTTATTTTGCCAAAAAACGATATTGTGCCTGATTCGGTAACGGGGGGTCTGAATACTGTTGCTGTGCGCATGCCGGATAATGATATTGCGCGTGAATTGATAAGGATTTCTGGCAGGCCGATTGCAGCACCTAGTGCCAATATTTCCGGTCGCCCGAGTCCGACGACGGCACAGGCGGTATATCATGATTTACATGACCGTATTGATATGATACTGGACGGCGGGGCATGCCGCTTCGGCGTTGAATCGACGATTGTGGACTGTACAGAGGATATGCCGGTTATTTTGCGCCCCGGTGCTGTTACGAAAGAAATGCTGGAAGAGCTTTTTCCGGTAGTGAAGATGGATAAAGCGATTGTCGGGGAAAATGTTGTTCCGAAAGCGCCGGGCATGAAATATAAACATTATGCCCCGAAGGCCGAAATGATTTTATTTGAAGGAAATCCGAATAAAATGGCTGATGCCATAGCGCGAAAACTGTATGAATATGAAAAATGCGGCAAGAAAGCAGGTCTTTTGGTAAGTCGTGAAGTGGCGGAAAAACTACAGCATGAAAATACAGCCGTATACGGCGTACAGGGTGATTTGATGACGATTGCTTCGGAAATATATGAATGTCTGCGTTTTTTTGATGATAAAGATGTGGATGTTATACTGGCGGAAGGTACGGTAGATAAGGGTATCGGTCTTGCTATTATGAACAGGCTGCATAAAGCAAGCGGATTTAACAGTGTTTTTATCGATTAATTTATAGGTTGCCTTATATTTATAGTATGATAAAATAATTATAAGATTATATTAGATTAAGGAGGCCTTTAATATGAAATTAGTTATTGGCAGTGACCACGGTGCAGTGGATTTAAAAGAAGAAGTAAAAGATTTATTAAAAGCGGAATTTCCGGAAGTTGAAGTTGAAGATAAAGGTACTTTCGGTAAAGAAGCGATAGATTATCCGGATGTGGCAGAAAAAGTGTGCACGCCAGTAGCAAACGGCGAAGCTGACCGTGGCATCGTTTTATGCGGTACAGGTATCGGTATTTCTATTGCAGCCAATAAAATAAAAGGAATAAGAGCGGCACTTTGTCATGAGACTTATACGGCGAAAATGTCCCGTCAGCATAATAATGCCAATATTTTAGCAATGGGCGGACGTACGACCGGCCCTGAAATAGCTAAAGAAATCGTCAGAACATGGATGACGACGGAATTTGAAGGCGGACGTCATGAACGCCGTGTAAATAAAATTATGGCACTGGAACAAAAATAAGATTTTTTGGAGGAAATACCGTGAATTTATTGGAAACTTTAGCAAATGTTGACCCGCAGGTTCAGGCAGCTATCGACCAGGAACTGTCGCGTCAGCGCAACAAATTGGAAATGATTGCTTCGGAAAATATTGTAAGCAGTGCCGTAATGCAGGCGCAGGGAAGCGTGCTTACGAATAAATATGCCGAAGGTTATCCGGGCAAACGCTACTACGGCGGCTGCG
>USIX01000152.1 GCA_900554895.1 uncultured Megamonas sp.
GAGCTAAGCAGGTTAAAGTCCTGGGTGAAGAAATCAGTGTTAAGGCACGTATTATGAATATGGACGGATTTTCCGCCCATGCCGATTATATACAGATTGAAGAGTGGCTGCAGCACTTGACGATGAACAATGCGCAGCAGGTATTTGTCGTGCATGGCGAAGCAACGGCCGCTAAGGCGATAAAAGAAATGATACTCGAGGAATTCGGCTGGAACGCCTATATTCCGTATTATGCAGATCGGGCAATTATGACGAAAACATCATGCGAAATTAAAGAGGCGAATATACCGCAGGTTTCCGTACAGAAGGATATGGAGGATTTCTTTGTGGATATCGACGCTTCGTACCGTCAGTTCCGTCGGCGCATTATCAATCTTGTCGTCAAAAATCCAGAGCTTATGTCGGAAGCGATACGTACAACGGAAAAAGGCTGGCGTTATGTAAAACGCCTGTTCAAGGATTTTGGCATAAGCTGATAAATAAAACTCCTCAGATTGATTTCTGGGGAGTTTTTGAGTACAATAGAATAAAATAAAATATAAAGGGGTTATCATATTATTATGGAAAGTATTTCTTTACAATGTCCGGTAACTATTAAAGTAAAAGTTACAGAAAAATTCAGAAGCAAAATGCTTGATAAAATGAATAAACAACTCGATGAAGTTAATTTAAACCTGTCGAAAATCGATATTCAGAGAAAAAAATTTATTGAAGAACATGAACAGGATAATCCGCAGCAGGTAGCGGCAATCGTACAGCGTATGGAAGTTGATAAAGCGAAGGGAATGAAGCTTCGTGATAAACTGACACAGGATATCGCCGATATGAAACATCTCGGTGTCGGAGCTGAAATCATTCAGGGAACAATGCACCATATCTTTACCGTTAAAGTCGGCGATAAGATGCCGGAAGTAATGAACAGTGAAATTGTAGTAGAGGACGGAAAAATCATTGAAATCCGCAACTGATAAAAAAATAATTATCGGCAAATTCGGTGCTACGCACGGTGTGCGGGGCGATATAAAAGTATATCCGCTGACTGATTTTCCGGAGCGTTTCGCTGATATAAAAAGCGGTTATGTTGATGATAAGCAGATAGAAATTCTGCATACGCGCTATCAGAAGAATTTCGTCGTGATGAAGATAAAAGGTGTTGACAGCCGTGAAGAGGCAATGCGCTATACGAATAAACTTCTGAAGATAGACCGCGCCGATGTTGCACCGCTCGGTGAAGGAGAATATTATTCTTTCGATATCATCGGGCTTCGTGTGATAAATCATGATGATACTGAGCTTGGTACGATTACGGATATCCTGAAAACGGGCAGTAATGACGTTTATGTTACAAAAGCCGATGATGGAAGACAGATATTAATTCCTGCGCTGAAAAAAGTCGTTACGCAAATCAATCTTGAAGACGGTTATATGAAAGTCGTCTGGGATGAAAATCAGGAAGTATAATTATTGTTATGAGAATAGATATTTTGTCTTTATTTCCTGAAATGTTTGCCGGCGTTTTCGGTGCCAGTATTACAAAAAGAGCCGTTGAAAAAAATATTCTTGATATTGCGATTACAAATCCGCGCGATTTTGCCTTTAACAAGCATAATCAGGTTGACGATACGCCGTACGGCGGCGGCGCGGGCATGGTGATGAAGCCGGAACCGATATTTCGTGCCGTAAAAGCCGTAAAGGAGCAGACACAGATAGAAAACAGCCGTACAATTATTATGTGTCCTACAGGAAAGACCTTCAATCAGCAAAAAGCAATAGAACTTTCCCGTTATGACCAGCTTATTTTTATCTGCGGTCATTATGAAGGTTTTGATAACCGCATCGTGCAAAATCTGGCGGATGAAATTATTTCCATCGGTGATTATGTATTGACGGGCGGCGAGCTTGCCTGTATGGTGGTTGTCGATGCGGTATCGAGGATGCTTCCCGGCGTGCTCGGCAGCGGCGAATCTGCACCGACGGATTCGTTTTACAACGGTATTCTTGAATATCCGCAGTATACGAAGCCGCGTGAATATCACGGTATGAAGGTACCGGATGTGCTTTTGTCCGGCGACCATGCTAAGATTGCCGCATGGCGCAGACAGGAAGCGTTGCGTGTAACATATACTAATCGACCGGATTTACTAAAAACAGCCGACTTGTCCAAGGATGATAAAATTTTTCTGGCTGGCTTGCAAAAGGAAAAATAAAAAGAAACTGCACTTTGATTAGGTTATAGCTATTGTCAAAGTGCAGTTTTTATTTTTAAGCGGGACAAACAATATCTATTTATCGGGTAATGAATTTTTTCAAAGAGAAGAAACCATGTCCGAGCAGTCGGCTTACAAGTAAATTAAAGACAGCAATCCCGAGCATGACAGGAAAAGTAATGCCGACAAAAGTTATATAATCAATAAGATTTTCGTAGATGATAAAACCGAGCAGCCAAAGCAGACAGTTTTTGATAATTATTTTATTATTTTGTTCAGTGGAATTTTTTATAAGGAAAAATTCGGAAAAAGAAATGGCAAACAGTGGGGCAAAAGAAGCACCGATAAAATATAGAAAGTTTTCGTATTGCTGTATGGAAAAGAAACAGGCAAGAAAAATGGAAACCAGACAGATGACAACAAAGATTATTTTTGTATCAATGCGCGGGAACAGATATTTAAAACAGAGACTTGCCGAATTTGTCGGAACAAAATTCGTGGTAACGGTAGACAGTAATATTACAATAAGTGCAATAATCCCCAGTCCCGACATGGAAAAAATGTCGCATATACCGGTCGTATGAAAGTGAACGGCGGAACCGAGCCCTATGGCAAACATCAGGCTGCTGCCAAGACAATAGGCAGATGCACTGCAGAATGTGCCAATCATGCGACGCTGCAGCTTGCGTGTATAATCAGAAATGACAGGAAGCCAGGAAAGGCACATGACGACATTCAGTTCAACGGCAGCACCGAAGCTGATAGAACCTTCAGGCGGCGCATTATAAAGATTTTCACCGAAAAGACTGTTGAAACCAAGCCAGAGAGAGACAATCAGCAGACAGAGCATAATTAAACGGTTCATATTGTTAATGAATTTACTCCTGAAGAAAATCCATATACAGGGAGTGAGACCTAAAACGGCTGTCCAGATAAAGGAATGCGAAGTCATTTGCCATAAACTGGCTGTGATAAAATTGACTGCTTCACTGCCGATAATTATGAGAATTGTTATCCAGCCGATTAGCTGAATAATATTTAAAGCAGAAAAAACGGCAGAACCGAATTTACCGAAAAACAGATTTATACTTTCAGCTGAAGTGCATTGGCGGTCCGCTCCGATGAAGCCGGCAAGAAAAAGCATGAGGCCACCGATAAGATGACCAAGCAAAATGGCAGATAAACCGTAGGTCATGCCGAGCGGAGCAAGCAGAGTACCTGTCAGAATTTCCGCAATGGATACGGCAGCGCCGAACCATAACAGGGAAATGTTAAACGGGGATATTGTTGAGATGGACATAAAATCACCTTCCAATACGGTTAATAAAAAAATATGACTAAGATTATAGATTTTACTCTAACCTTAGTCAATTAAATCTGCTGATTTTTTTGAAATTGTATCGATACGATTTTGCTTATTGCATCTGTTCGACGATTTCTTCCAGATATGTCCAACGTTCCATTAAATAATCGAGTTTTTCCTGAAGGCGGGTTTCTTCTTTTGTCAGTTCGTTTAATTTACCGTAATCGGAGGCATTCTGCGCCATTTGCAACTGTACTACTTTCAGCTCGCCTTCAGTTGCGGCGATAACAGCCTCTATTTCATCATATTCGCGCTGTTCCTTGAAGGAAAGTTTTTTCGGTACATTATTTTTTTCACGTATTTTAACCGGTTTATTTTCTTTCGGTATATTTTTGGACATATCGGTAACAACAGCCTGCTGTTCACGTTCTTCAATGCCTTTGTAATAGGAATAGCCGCCCGGATATTGACGCAGACTGCCGTTTTTTTGATATACGAATACTTTATCCGCCAGTCGGTCGATGAAGAAGCGGTCATGTGATACGAAAATAATTGCGCCGTTGAAATTATCGATAAATTCTTCGAGGATGGACATGGTTTCCAAATCCAAATCATTCGTCGGTTCGTCGAGAAGGAGCACATTCGGCGCACTCATTAAAATGCGCAATAAATAAAGACGGCGCTTTTCTCCGCCGGATAGTTTGGCAATCGGAGTCCACTGTAGTGTGCCGGAAAAGAGAAATCTTTCCATGAGCTGGGAAGCACTCAATTTCGTTCCGTCTGCCAGTGTTAGATAATTCGCTTCTTCTTTGATATATTCGATAGGGCGCAGCCGTTCGTCCATTTCAATATTTTTCTGGGTAAAATAACCGATTTTCACTGTCTGCCCGATTGTAACCGTGCCGGAAGTAGGCGCAAGCTTACCGGCGATGATGTTTAAGAGAGTCGTTTTGCCGGAGCCGTTCGGTCCTAAGATACCGATGCGGTCATTGCGCAGTACAGTATAAGTGAAATCATGTACTATTGTTTTGTTATTTACAGTATATTCTACGTTTTCAAGTTCAATAACGGTACGGCCGAGACGCGAAGTTGCCATGCCGATTTCCACTTTGCCGCGGCTGGTGTCGATTTTCTGATTTTTGACTTCCTCGAACCGCTGTATACGGGCACGCTGTTTAGTGGAACGTGCCTGAGCGCCGCGCCTAATCCATTTAAGTTCATTGCGCAGGAAATTTTGGCGCTTCTGTTCGGAAGCTTCTTCACGTTCCAACCGCTGATTTTTCAGTTCAAGAAATTGCGTATAATTACCTGTATATACATAAGAGTGACCTTTATCGAGTTCCAATATTTTCGTAGCGACGGAATCAAGAAAATAACGGTCATGCGTTACCATGATTAAAGCCGTCTTTAATTTGCGCAGATAATCCTCTAGCCAGGCAATTGTTTCACTGTCCAGATGGTTGGTCGGTTCGTCCAGCAGTAATAAATCGCACGGCTGTATAAGAGCTGTTGCCAGTGCCAGACGTTTTTGTTGCCCGCCTGAAAGAGTTTTTATTTTAGCGGAAAAATTCATAATGCCCAGCTTTGTTAAAATCGTTTTCGCATCACTTTCTAGTTGCCAGCCGTTCAGTTCATCAATTTTGCTGCTGAGTGTGATTATTTTTTCCTGAAGAGCAGTATCATGCGGATTTTTCTGACTTGCCTGAAGTGCAAGTTCGTAATTATACAATGTCTGCATTAATGGCTGAGTTCCCTTGAAAACCTCCATTAATACAGTATGTTCGGGTTCAAAGATTTTGTCCTGTTCCAGATAGGATATTTTTGTATTTTTTCCAACTGTTATAATACCATCGTCTTTGGGAACCAGTCCGGCAACAACCTTGATAAAAGTTGATTTTCCCGTTCCGTTTACTCCGACAATGCCGATTTTATCGCCGTCCGTAAGACTGAAATTCACATCGCTGAATAAAATTTTTTCTCCGTAGGTTTTACAGAGATTTTCTATGGTTAAAATCATTAAAAACACACCTTTATTTTATAATCATTATATTATATCATATTTATAATACTTGTTGTGGCGGTTGACATATATGTTTCTTATTGTTCGTTTTTCTTTTGAAAGGTTAAAAGAAAAACGAACTTAAAGAGAAAATTTTTTTAGTGTCGGTTCGACGTAATATAATATAAAAAGAAATATTTCTTAATTTA
>USIX01000153.1 GCA_900554895.1 uncultured Megamonas sp.
AAACGGCGGAATCAGGGTGGGTTCTAAAATTTTTTCTATATAAAAATGATATTTTTTTACATTAAAAAGGATAATATTTATTTACAGCGAATAAAATATCTATTAGTCAGAAAAATTATTTTTATCATTAAATTTATACTAAGAGGTGTTTACTATGTTAGATTTAAACGAAATATTAACTGTTGGACAAAATTTTATGATTAGAAAAGTTGTTCAACGTTCTGATACTGCCGCAGCTTATTCCAAAGATTTAAACCGTTTTCTTTCAACTCCGGCTATCATCGATTTGGCTATACGAGCTTCAATGGAAACTATCGATAAATATCTGCCGGACGATTATGTAAGTATCGGGTTCAGCATAAAATTTGCCCATACTGCCGCTACCAGTCTTGGAATGACTCTAACTGTAAAAGTCAGCATTGTAAGTATTGAAGACCATGAAGTAGACCTTCGCATCGAAGCTTGGGACGAACAGGGCGAAATCGGCTATGGCATGCATAAGAGAAGCATCGTAAGCAAGAACCATTTAATGAAAAACGCTGAACGCAGAACTCGCTTTTTAACAAATAAGCAATTAGACAGTTATGGAAGGAGATAATTCATTATGATGATTTCTGATGATTTATGGGGAGCTTTTTCTTTAAGTATTATCGATTTTATCCTCAGTTTCGTTTTTATAGGTGGAGTAGGTGCTGTATTATACCTATTTCCTTATTTAAATAAATTAGGCGAAGTTAACGAGGAAGACCATTATTAAATTTTAGGGAAGTGTGATTTTTATGATAGATTTCGGCGCTCTTTTAGAGGCATTATTGTTACAGACAGGCTTAATTTCCATATCGTTCGGTAATATAATAATGATAATTGTCGGCGGTATTATGCTTTACCTCGGCATTATAAAAAAATATGAACCGTTTCTGCTCGTAGGTATCGGGCTTTCATGTATCGTTGCCAATATTCCCGGTTCAGGTCTTGTTGATGAGGGCGGATTATTCCACTATGCGTATCAGGGTGTAGAATCACTCATTTTACCGCCATTAATTTTTCTGGGCGTAGGTGCTATGACCGACTTTGGTCCGATGATTGCCAATCCTTCACTCGTTATATTGGGCGCAGCAGCTCATCTCGGAATTTTCGTTGCTCTTATCATGGCAAAACTTATGGGCTTTACGCTTGCTGAAGCATGTTCTATCGGTATCATCGGCGGTGCTGATGGTCCTATGGCAATTTATACCACAGTTCAGCTGGCTCCACATCTGCTGCCGCAGATTTCCGTTGCCGCATATTCGTACATGGCATTAATGCCGCTTATTCAACCGCCTGTAATGCGACTTTTAACCACTAAATCAGAACGCAAAATCATTATGAAACAGCCTCGCTACGTTTCTCGTCTGGAAAAAATCGTGTTCCCAGTTGTCATGATTATTATCGTAAATCTCTTTCTGCCGCCAGTTGCTCCGCTTATCACGATGCTCATGTTCGGCAACTTAATCCGTGAATGTTTATTGCTCGACCGCATGGCAGAAACAATTTCCACACCATTTTTAAATATTATTACATTAGTATTGACCATCGCTATCGGTTCTACCATGAATGCAGATACATTTTTAACTGCACAGACTATTTTAATTATTTTTCTTGGGCTTGTATCTTTTGTATTCGGTACAGCATCAGGCGTTGTTTGCGCCCGCATCATGTGCAAAATCAGCGGTGGAAAAATCAATCCGTTAATCGGTTCAGCCGGTATCGCTTCCGTTCCAATTGCTGCCCGTGTTTCGCATAAAGTAGGTCAGGAAGAAAACCGCAATAACTTCTTAATCATGCACGCTATGGGACCGAACCTTGCCGGCGTATTCGGTACTGCCATTTCCGGCGGTATCATGCTCGCTTTGCTCGGCCAGTAATCCTTCATATAATGAAAAAGGAACTCTATATAGAGTTCCTTTTTTATTTCTTATACGGTTGTTATTCCCTGCCGGGAGGCCTGCTCATGCAGTCTGGCAATTCTGTCCTCCGTTAAAGGATGAGTGCTGAACAGATTTGCCAATTTTTTTCCTGCACCTTCAAACGGGTTGATAATAAACATATGTGCTGTTGCCGGTGTAGCATTAGGTATTTCACCGTGTCTTGCATAATAATCTATTTTTTCAAGCGCATCAGCTAAATAAAGCGGGTTGCCGCAGATATTGCCGCCTTCAGCGTCCGCATCGTATTCACGGGAACGGGAAACCGCCATTTGAATAACACTTGCTGCAATCGGAGCAATGATGGCCGTCGCCAATAAAGCAATCGGATTTGAACTTTCTTCATCATCGCTGTTGCTGCTGCCGAAAATAGCAGCAAATTGTGCTATATTTGCAATCATGGAAATAGCTCCCGCCATGGAAGCTGCAATCGTGCTGATTAAAATATCGCGATGTTTTACGTGAGCCAGCTCATGGCTTAATACGCCCGCCAGTTCTTCATAATTTAAAACACGCATAATACCTGTCGTTACGGCAACTGCCGCATGTTCCGGATTTCTGCCGGTTGCAAAAGCATTCGGTTCGTCCGCCTCAATAATGCAGACTCTCGGCATCGGCAGCTCTGCTCTTTTTGCCAGTCTTTCCACCAAATCGTATAAATTCGGTGCATCTTCTCTTGTTATTTCCTGCGCTCCGTATGCTTTTAAACACATATCAGCGCTATTCCAGTACATAAATATGTTCATACCCAAAGAAATAACAAACATCACGAGAGCACCCGTACTGCCGCCGACTGCTCCGCCTATAGCTATCAATATTCCCATTAAAGCAGCCATTAATACAGTTGTCTTTAATGTATTCATAAAAATTTTCCTCCTATTAATTCAATCATCCATTAACATTTACATACAGTGTGATTTTTAAACCAGCCGAAACTTAAAACGGCTGCAACTAAAACTACTTTAATAATCAAACTCCAATCTTCAAGATAAACGCCTATTACTTTGTCCATCGTCATCATTTCTGCCGCTGTATATGCCAAAATTCCGCCACCCAGATAAATAAGCCAAGGCAGCTTCTTCATTACCAGCATAAAAAGCTGTGCACCGCAAAGTACAATCGGCAGACTAATCATCAAACCGCAGATAATAAGACTCCATTTTGCCTCCGGCACCATATTGGCAACACCTGCAAGTGCCAGTACATTATCAAGACTCATGATAAAGTCAGCTATCATGATTGTGCGTACTGCCGCCAATAATGTCGTTGCCTGTTTTCCGCCGTTTTCATCTTCATCATTGTCAATGAGCAATTTCACTGCTATATATACCAGCAGTGCACCACCGATAAATTGCAGATACGGAAGTCCCAAAAGTTCCGTGGCAAATAAAGTAAGACAAACTCTTACTATTACAGCTCCTGCACCACCGATTACTACGCCTTTCAAGCGTTCATTATCCGGTAGAGATTTGCACGCCATCGCGATAACTATGGCATTATCGCCGCTTAAAATCAAATCCAGCAGCAATATACTGCCAAGAGCCGCAAACCATGGTGCAGTAAATATCCCTTCCACTGTTCCATCGCTTCCTTTTTTAATATATCTATATAAAAAGACCTTGTCCCACGGAAAATAAAATTCGCATGGAACAAGGTCTTGCTTACAAAAATTATTGCCGATTGTACCGGGGTTTTTACCCGTATTGACGATATCAATCGTTCAGCTACTCCCCTTGTGAGTACAATTATTAATATATCACATTCATTAAATACCTGCAAGCAATTAGTTGTGCGCTAATTCACTAGCTTTACTTTTTTCTTTTTTATCCATTTTACTTGCTAAATAATTAGCAGCTAAAGAACCAGAAATATTATGCCATACACTGAATACTGCTCCCGGTATTGCCGCAGCCGCACCAAAATGCATTAAAGCCAGAGAAGAAGCCAGACCGGAATTTTGCATACCGACTTCAATGGATATGGCTTTTGATTTTGCTAAGTTCATTCTTAATGCTTTTGCTACTGCAAAACCTAAAGCATATCCTAAAAGATTATGCAGCATTACTACCAACATAATCAGAAGGCCAGTTTCCATAATCTGTCTTGCACTTACAGAAACTACTCCGCCGACAATAAGTACAATAGCGATTACAGATATAAGCGGCAGAAGTTTTATTGCTTTACGTACAAAATCGCCAAATAATTTATTAATGATAATACCTAAAACAATCGGCACAACTACAACCTGAACAATAGAAATCATCATAGCCGCCAGGGAAATCTCAATCCATGCGCCCGCAAGCCACCATGTAAGAAGCGGTGTTACAACTGGAGCCAAAATAGTTGTCGTCATTGTCATGGAAACAGAAAGAGGAACATCGCCGCGGGCAAGATATGTCATTACGTTGGAAGATGTCCCGCCAGGACACGTCCCTACTAAAATTACACCAACAGCCAGTTCCGGCGGAAGCTGGAATACTGTCGCTAAAAACCAAGCCAAACCCGGCATAATGGTAAACTGCGCCAATGCTCCGACTAAAACATCCTTCGGCCGCTGGAATACCAGTCTAAAATCCTCAAAGCGCAACGTCATCCCCATACCGAACATAACGATACCCAATAGATATGTAACGTAACCTGCCGCCCAAGTGAATGTCCACGGCACAAAAAGCGCTATAGCTGCTACAATAATGACAAAAGCCGCCATATATTTAGATATAAAATTGCTTAATGCTTCTAACGCTTTCATCATAAATCCCTCCTAAAAACTTTCAAGTCCACTGTATAAAATACACAAACAATATTTAACGCACAATTAAAATTTTAATAAATACATAAAAATTAACAATTACAGCCAATATTAAGTTTACATATTTACAGTGTGTATTTCATATATTACTGCAAAATTTTTTCAAAGTCAATAAAAAAAGCTCTTAAATATAAAAATACTTAAAAGCTTTTCTACTTTAATATTTATTTTACAGTAACTATATAATCTTCTTTACGAGGAGCAGCTTTCGGCAAATTTCCGTCCGGATAACCTATAACGCAATGACCTATACCTATATAATCACCTTCAATACCCCACTGTTTTAAAAGTGCTTTGCCTTCCTGCGTTTCAAATTCTTCTCTGGCACGATTAATCCAGCAAGAACCAAGACCTAAACTGTGTGCCGCCAGCATCAGATTGCCCATAACAAGAGAACCGTCCTGCACTGCCGTCGGTTTTGTTGCATCGGCCAGTACCAAAATAACAGTAGGCGCACCGTAAAACGGGTCGGATTTAACGCCCAGTATATCAGCATTCCATTTAGACAGCTTAGCAATCATTTCCGGATTTTGAATTACCACCATCTTCGGCGACTGCCACCCATGGCCCGTAGCAGCATATTTACCTGCTTCCAGTATAGCCTGCAAGTCCTCATCTTTAATCTGTTCCGGTTTATATTTGCGGCAGCTTCTTCTTTCCATCATTGCTTTTATAACATCATTCATGAAAAAAATCCTCCTTTAAATAATAATATTATTTTAGTTCCACAAAAAATTTTCAAAATCCTCTTTCTTTAAAGCTTAAAGAAAAATAAGAAAACCAATAAAAAAAGTGCCGTTCAGCACAATATAATATAAAAAGAAATATTTCTTAATGTATTCTTATATTACGCCGGGCAATTTTTCTTTGATGGCACAAAGAAAAATTGCCGAAAATTCACCTTACGGCATAAGATATCTCTAAGTGCTGAAGCACCAAGA
>USIX01000154.1 GCA_900554895.1 uncultured Megamonas sp.
CTCCTGTTATATGTATTTGATAAAAATTTTTATGTAAAAATTTTTCATTAAATATATCCTTTTACGAAATTATATTCAACTTATTATTTCTTTATTGCCATATTGAGCTGTTTGCGTTTGAAATCCATAGTAGGATGTACATAATAATTAAGTGTGATACTCACATTACTATGACCTAGAATTTCACTTAAAACCTTAATATCTACATTGTTTTCAACACAGCTTCCAGCGAATTTATGACGAAGCTGATGAAAATTTATTACAGGAATATTATTTTTTTGCAGGAAACTTTTAAACCGACATTGTAAAGTGCGCGGTTCCAACGGTTTATTATTTGTACCAAATAAAAAATCGTCAGGCAAATATTCCTGACAAAATTTTTTCAAGCGTGGTATTAAAATATCTGGTATAGGTATATAACGACGTGAAGCAGGTGATTTCGGTTCACCGACGACAAGTTTCGTTTTTTGACCGATAGAAGTATAATTTATTCGCTGGACTGTTTTGCATACAAATAAAATATTGTTGTCAAAATCGATATCGCATTTTTTCAATGCACAAATTTCGCCTATACGCAATCCCATATAAACAGCAATACTGATAGCTGTTGCTGTCTTACTTTCATCTTTTTGCAATGCAGTACGAATAATCTGCCAATGTTTATCCGATAAAAATTTTTTTCTTGTATTCATTTTGCTTAAACGAATATTTTTTGCCGGATTTACAATCGCATACTGTTTTTCCATAAAACCAAAAATCATTTTTAAAATAACGATAATATTATGAACGGTTACTTTTGACAAGGGCCTTTGACTGATTGCAGCTCCTTTCGTTAATAATTGCTGAATGAATTCATTAATCAGTGTTTCATTTATTAAATACAATTCCTTGCCGCCGAATGCAGGATTTAGATATCTTTTAAGTACATAAGCATAAATGGACCACGTTGATTCTTTCGTATGATTTTTAGCAAAAGATAGCCATTGATAGCCGATATCCTGAAACTTTATTTTTGCCAAGGATGCTAGAGGTTTTTCTTTATAATAAAATGAAATAAACTGTTCTATTTTCATTACACACTCTTCATAGGAGTTGGCATAAACATATTTATATTGTATTTTTCCGTTTGTTTTTTTACCGATATTTAATCTGCCTTCATATCTGCCGTCTTTGCGTCTGTATATATTAAAATTCATATTATATCCTCCAAATTCCTCAAATTTTAAAAATTTTTGTCTTATACCGTCATAATAAAAATATTTTTGTAGCAGACTTGACAATAAATTGAAATATAGTAGAATAAATTCGAAAGGTTTTTCGTAAAAGGATATACTTCGCGAAAACTATAACGTAAATCAGGCTGAAAAATCTACATAAAAAAGGGATATAACAAACGGATTTTCATTTGTTATATCCCTTTTATTTTTGTATTCTGTTAAGCAAAGGCCTGCTTCAAATCAGCGATTATATCTTTAATATTTTCAATGCCGATGGATAAGCGGATTGTATTCGGTTTAATACCGGAAGCTAACAATTCATCTTCCGTCATCTGAGAATGAGTCGTCGTTGCCGGATGAATGACGAGTGATTTCGCATCAGCTACATTAGCAAGCAATGAAAATAATTGAAGATGGTCAATAAAATTCTGTGCTTCTTTTGCCGAACCGTCAATTTCAAAAGTAAAAATTGAACCGCCTCCGTTTGGCAGATATTTTTCATATAATTCATGGTCAAATCTGCTCTTTACCGACGGATGGTTCACTACTTTTACCTTCGGATGACTTTGCAGAAAATCAACCACTTTTAGAGCATTTTCCACATGACGTTCTACCCGCAGTGATAATGTTTCCAGTCCCTGCAACAGAAGAAACGCATTAAACGGCGAAATGCACGCACCGAAATCGCGCAGGAGCACTGCTCTAACTTTTACGATAAAGGCCAGATTTTGCACTGCTTCATAAAAAGATATTCCATGATAGCTCGGGTTCGGCTCTACCAATGACGGAAATTTGCCGCTATCTTTCCAGTCAAATCTGCCTCCGTCCACTATTATCCCGCCTAAGGAAGTTCCATGTCCCCCGATAAACTTTGTTGCGGAATGGATTACGATATCGGCACCGTAATCTATCGGACGGACAAGATACGGTGTAGCAAAGGTATTATCGACAACGGCCGGTATCTTGTATTTATGTGCCAGTTTCGCCAATGCCTCTATATCGGCTACATCACTGTTCGGATTACCGAACGTTTCAAAATACAGACATTTCGTATTCTCTTTTATAGCATTTTCAACTTCTGATAAATCGTGAATATCCACAAATGTAGTTACAATACCGAAATCCTTCAATGTATGCTCCAATAGATTATATGTTCCACCGTATAAAGTCTTGGAGGCAACAATATGGTCGCCGCTTTTGGCAAGAGCCTGCAACGTATAGGCAATTGCGGCAGCACCGGAAGCCACGGCCAATGCACCTGCTCCTCCCTCCAGTGCCGCCATGCGTTTTTCCAGAACTTCCTGGGTGGAATTAGTCAATCTGCCATAAATATTTCCCTCTTCCCTCAAAGCAAATCTGTCCGCCGCCGATTGGCAATTTTCAAATACATATGAAGTAGTCTGATAAATCGGCACTGCCCGTGAATTGGTAACAGGGTCAGGCTTTTCCTGACCGATATGTAGCTGCTTCGTTTCAAAACTCCATTTACTCGTATCCAAAACTTTTCCCATTATTAGTCCCCATTTCTTTTTATTATTAAACATATTAAATATATATATAAATATCTACTCAATATCATAAAATTACTGCTGAAGCAGTCCGGATATTTTCATTAGCACCACAGGTAAAAAAACATTATGCTGATTAACTTTTTTAACAGTAGGATATTTAATATTCGTTCGATGTCGGCACTTAACCTTACTGAATATTACATATCCTACTGCGGCATAAGCTCAATACCTGAAACACTAACTAAAATCCGAGCGTCTCAAGCCGTTATACCGACTATATTCATATAACAGTCTCGAAGACTCGCCCCGTACAGCGTTAGCGTAACGTTAAAAAGGTTCTCTTTTCGGTTCGTTTTAGTCTTCAAATAATTTTGTTGACAGATATCTTTCGCCTGTATCCGGCAAAAGCACTACAATATTTTTGCCTGCATTCTCCGGTCGTTTGGCAAGCTGGGTTGCTGCCCAAAGTGCTGCTCCGGAAGAAATTCCCGTAAGCAGGCCTTCCGTTTTCGTCAGTTGTCTGCTTGTCGGATACGCAGCCTCATTCGGTACGGATATTATTTCATCATAAATACCTGTATCCAACGTATCAGGTATAAAACCTGCACCAATGCCTTGAATTTCGTGTGCTCCTGCTCTTCCAGTTGACAGCACTGCTGAAGTAGCTGGTTCAACACCGATGATTTTTATCTGCGGATTCTGTTCCTTCAGATATTTGCCTGTGCCGCTTATAGTGCCGCCCGTACCGATACCTGCAACGAAAATATCTACTGTACCGTCCGTATCGCGCCAGATTTCCGGTCCCGTCGTTTCATAATGAGCCTGACGATTGACCAGATTTGTAAACTGCCCCGGAATGAAGCTGTTCGGATACTCTTTTGCCAGTTCTTCAGCTTTGGCAATAGCACCTTTCATCCCTTTCGCTCCCTCTGTAAGCACAAGCTCCGCACCGTAAATCTTCATTAACTTGCGACGCTCGATACTCATAGTTTCCGGCATTGTTATGATAATTTTATAACCTTTGGACGCCGCCACTGCGCAAAGACCGATACCTGTGTTGCCGCTCGTCGGTTCGATAATGACTGAATTCGGCTGCAAAATGCCCTTTTCTTCCGCATCTTCAATCATTGCTCTCGCAATCCTGTCTTTAGCACTGCCTGCAGGATTAAAATATTCCAGTTTCACTAAAATATTTGCCTTTAAATCATTTGCTTTCATATAGTTATTTATTTGAACAAGCGGCGTATTTCCCACAAGTTCCATGAAGTTTTTATACACTTTCATCAGTCTCGCCTCTTTATTTAACATTTTTACAATCATACTAAAAAAGTATGGATTAATTATATATTACATCTATCCGTATGTCAACAGAAGTCTTTTTGATTTTTTCAACCGTAAAGAGAATTTGTCCGGCACAATACAACATTACCATTTATTTACATTATACTGTGCCGAACAAAAACGCTCTTTAAACAGATTTCTTTCTATATAAATTTTATTTTAAATCTGCTGTTCGGCTTCAGGAACTTCAGCAAAATCATATCACAGTCAATTATTTTGCCGATTATATTGACGTTTCTGTCTGCCTGCTGCGCCTTTAAAATTATCTGCATTTCTCCCTTGTACCGTCCGCTGTTTATATTATCGAGCGTAATCATACCTTTGCTGCGTCCTGCTATATATTCAGGACAGATTTTTTCCTCTCGGCATAAAGACCGGCTTTCCTGTGCCCGAACCGCTGTAACGGCATTATCGGCACGGACTGTAAATATATTCTGTTCCAGCATGTTTTTTACAAACTGATTTTGTGTCAGACATTTAGCTCTCACTGTTATATAATTCTTTGACAGCTCCGCCAGTTCCCGTATTTCCTCATCTGCCGGCAGGCTGTCGCCGATAAATACACTGTCCGTTTCCAGCAGTGTCAAATGCTGAGCTGCCGAAGCCGCCGGCCGGTAACGGTGCATTTCCAATGTCGGCAAGCCTTTTTTGAGCGGTGAACGCGCTCTGTTGTAACTTGGTACAAATGCCGCCGTCTGCACTCCGTACATATGCAGCAGTCTGTTCTGCTGCCGCAAAAATTTTTCACTCAGCCCCGTTCCTTCACGCGGATAAAAATTATGCAGTGCATCAATGCAATAAAAATCCGTCCGATAAAACTTCAGATTATCCAGAATTTCTTTCGTCATCGTAGAAGCATTGAACTGTACTTTTATCCTACGGCTGAGAGCTGCAATATCTTTTTCACTGTAACCGAAGTCAAGACGTATCGTACTTATACCCAGCTGCTGCAACGCCTCCGTATCGAGTTTTGTCAAATTCAGCAAAGACAGTGTATGCGGCGATACATCGGAAATTACTTCCATATTATATAAATGAGCACTTTTTAAAACCTTTTGCAGTTCATTTTGCAGTGCCGCTGTATTCGTCTCCGGAATATGCAGTGAAGTAAATATTCGTTTTAAGCCTAATCTATGCGCCGTTTCAATTAATTGCAGATTTTCTTCAGGCGTATTGTCAAGTCCCAAATAAATCGAAATACCGTTTTCCATGATTATTCCTCCGCAGGGTCGCTGAAACCGATAAACCATGCAGCGATAAAGCCGACAGTATATGCCGTTATCAGCCCCAGCAAATAATAGATTATTTTATCCGTACTGGCGGCAAGCGGTAAACCGGAAAGTCCGATAGACGTCGCTCCCACTATAAAAAATGCCTGCACTGCTCCGCCGAATGCTCCCCCGATACACGCGGCAATAAACGGCTTGCCAAGAGGCAGAGTCACCCCGTAAATAAGCGGCTCGCCAATACCCATAAAACCGACAGGCAAAGCAGATGCTATTGTCTGTTTCAATTTTTTGTTTTTTGTTTTCAGATAGACAGCTATCGACGCACCGACCTGTCCGGCTCCCGCCATCGCCAATATTGGCAGCAGTATCGTTACGCCGTATTGAT
>USIX01000155.1 GCA_900554895.1 uncultured Megamonas sp.
GCAAGATTTGCCACCTGTATCATCTGAATGCCCGACAGATTGTATTTGGCTCCGCCTGCCGTTACATCAATGCCTTTTTCCATACAGCCGTCAATTACACTGGACAAAAAGGCCGTCGGCAGTATTTTAATATGTCCTTTTTCCACAGCTTCACAGCACGGTATCATTTTCTCGATAAAATAATCCATCGTCTTGGCGAAAGCATTTTCTAAATCGGCAAATGTTTCATAGCCGGACAAACTGCCGTAATCAGGTGCAAGCTGTTTGCCTGTAATAAGACATACACCGTGGTTTAAAGTGAGTTCGAGCACTTTGTTCATATTGAACATGGCCGCGTCGCTCCAACCGAGATTATTGCCCTGCGTCGTCAATTCCACACAGCCGACGATAGCGTAATTCATCGCATCATCATGCTCAATGCCCAGTTTTTCCATTTCATGAATAATCGCCTTATCATTGAAAAACTGCGGCATACCGCTTCCCTTTGCCACCACGCGAACGGCGTGTTTTAAAAGCTCATCATTCGTACGCTCATGCAGTCTTACCGACAAATTCGGCTGCGGCAGACCCAAATCTTCCTGCGCACTCAAAAATAAATGCGACAATTCATTGGAAAAATCATTGCCGTTTTCATCCACGCCGCCGACAGCAATATTGAAGCCAATCGGAAAACCTGCAAAATATTTGGCACTGTTCTTATTGCGCAGATATACGATTTCATTGAATTTCAGCCACAGACATTCAATGATTTCCAATGCTTTTTCATCGGTCAAGGTGCCGTTTTCCATATCCTTCTTATAATAAGGATATAAAATTTTATCCAGCCTTCCCGGTGAAAAGCTGGAAGCATTGCTTTCCATATGCAGTATTACGAACAAGAACCATGTGGATTGTACCGCTTCATGAAAACTGCGCGCCGGTCTTTCACTAAGATTTTTACAAATCTGCGCAACGTTCACCATGCCTTGCGCATCTTTTCCGTCAGCCGTTTTCGCCTGTTCCATCAGTAAATCATGATAACGGTTCATAAAAGTTTTTACGCCTTCCATTACAATGATTACCGCTTTATAAAAATCCTTTTTGTAAAGCTGACAAGTATTTAAATGTTCTTTGGCCTCTTGCAATAAGCCGCTTGGCCCTTTTTCCAGCCATTTGGCTACATTGGGGCAGATATGGCCCTGTGCGTGGTCTGTCTGATTTATTTTGACGACTTTACTTATAGATGAAATCTCTTCACCGAAATCCGCTTTCACGACATCTTCCAGACTTTTTCCTTTCCAATACGGAACAATTTTTTCACGGAAAATCTTTATATCTTCTTCACGCACATTGAATTTATCCTGCGGTCTTGTCGGTATCGTCTCAAATTCACGGTCTACCCAAGAAATACCGCTTTCCGGAAAAACAACGCCGTATCGCACGCCTTTGGTTCGGTTGCCTACAATCAGTTCCTGCGGTTCAACGCTGATTTCCAATTTGCAAAGCGCATCATGCAGTGCATATGCCCGCTTCAAAGCAACCGGCTCATTTTCATGTTCTTTATATGAATCCGTTATGATTAAAGCTTGTTCTATGCTGACAAAACGAGGCTGCGACAGCATTTTTTCTTTTAATAAATTTATTCTGGCACAATCCTTCAGGTTCATGATAAAACCTCCATTAAAATTATTCACACAAATTAAATTCCACTATTAACTTTAATTTTATCTTATTTTTTATTATTGTCAACATTATTTTTATTGTTTTTTATTATTTTATTTCTATATCGTATTTTTTTAAAATTTCCGTTAAGTCACTGTCTGCCTCTTTATCCAATATAATTCCCGTAAATTCATCCAGTCCTGCATATTTGTAATTTCCGAACTGCTTCAGCTTCTCAAATTCGCACATCATATATGAATTTCTGCTGATAGCTAAAATTTCTTTCTTCATTATCCCGTCATTTGCCATATAAGTAGTAACGCTGTTTTCATGTATATCCACGCCGACCACACCCATGAAGGATATATCAAATCGGAAATTTTTTATCATTTCCAAAGCCATACTGCCGACAAAACCGTCTCTGCCGTAATCAAATTCCCCGCCGATAAAAACAACTCTTACATCGCTTTTGGCGAGAATATTAACCACATCTAACATATTCGTAACAATTGTCGCTTTCGTTCTGCTCTCGGCAATCATACGCGCCAATTCTATATTAACGGTAGAAATATCCAGAAAAACGATATAGCCGTCTTTTATCAAGGGCATCGCTTTTTTTGCTATTTTGCGTTTCGCCTCTTGATTTATCGTTTTGCGCTGTGAAGCCAGCTCTCTATGCACATTTTCCTTCATGCGGACAGCTCCGCCATACGTTTTCTTCAGCTGTCCCCGCTCTTCCAGTGCCGTTAAATCCTTACGGATTAAATCCTCTGTAACTTTAAATTTTGCACTGAGTTCTTTTACCTTTACGCGGCCTTTTTCCTGAAGTTCCTTTATAATCAGCGCCTGTCTTTCTTCTACAAACACAATACCACCTCAAATTTATTCATTAATCTCATTATACAGCAAAAAGCGGAAAACATTTATATTTCCTAAATGTTTTCCGCTTTCATCATTACCTGTCGAAGGTATTAAAGTTTTTTCAAAAGACTTGCCATTTCCATAGCAGCCATAGCGGCATCAGCGCCTTTATTGCCTGCTTTCGTGCCGGCACGTTCTACAGCCTGTTCAATATTTTCCGTTGTAACCACGCCGAAAATAGTAGGTACACCTGTCTGCATGCCTACCTGAGCCACACCTTTGGAAACTTCATTGCACACATAATCATAATGAGTCGTCGAACCGCGAATAACGGCACCTAAACAGATAACGGCATCATATTTGCCGCTTTCCACCATTTTTTTTGCTACAACCGGAATTTCAAACGCTCCCGGCACCCATGCTACATCGATATTATTTTCATCCGTTTCATGACGGCGCAGTGTGTCGAGCGCACCGCCAAGCAGCTTGTTCGTAATGAACTCGTTGAAACGAGCCACTACAATGCCGATTTTTAAATCCTTACCTGTTAAATAACCTTCAAAAATATTAGCCATCAAAAATCTTCCTTTCCCCAGTTCCTTTTATCTTATTTTAAAAGATGTCCCATTTTTTCTTTTTTTACTTTTAAATAATTAGCGTCATATTTGTTGGCAGGAATTTCCAGCGGAACACGTTCGGTGATTTCCAGCCCGAAACCTTCAAGACCTGCCCGTTTTGCCGGATTGTTCGTCAAAAGACGAATGCTTGTAAGTCCCAAATCCTCCAAAATCTGAGCGCCGATACCGTATTCGCGCAAATCCGGTGCAAAGCCCAAAAGCACATTTGCTTCAATCGTATCTTTTCCTTCATCCTGCAGAGCATACGCTCTGATTTTATTGGCAAGTCCGATACCTCTGCCTTCCTGACGCAGATACAGCAGTACGCCCTCGCCTGCCGCTTCTATCTTCTGCATAGCAAGATGAAGCTGGTCCCCGCAATCGCAGCGCATGGAACCGAGTACATCGCCCGTCAGGCATTCCGAATGAACGCGCACCAATACATTTTTCTTGCCGCGCACATCGCCTTTTACGATAGCCAGATGACATTTGCCGTCCAATTTGCTTTCATACGCCATAATGCGGAAATGACCGAATTTATTTGGAAAATCAGCTTCAGCAATTTTTTCCACCATCTTTTCCGTCGTTTTGCGATAAGCGATAAGCTGTGCCACCGTAATGAACACAAGATTATGCTTTTTGGCAAATTCGATTAAATCCGGTGTACGCGCCATATGGCCGTCTTCCTTCATGATTTCACAGCAAAGTCCCGCCGGCTTCAATCCTGCAAGACGAGCCAAATCAACCGTTGCTTCCGTATGGCCTGTACGGCAGAGCACACCGCCTTCAACGGCACGCAGCGGAAACATATGACCAGGACGGCGCAAATCTTCCGGTTTCACGTCGTCGCTGATTAATACTTCCACCGTTCTGGCTCTTTCAAAAGCGGATATGCCCGTCGTCGTATCTTTGGCATCGACCGATACGGTAAACGCCGTTTCGTGATTATCCGTATTATGGCTGACCATCTGTGTAAGGCCTGCCTTATCAATCATTTCCGCCGACATCGGCACGCAGATTAAACCTTTGGCATGAGTTGCCATGAAGTTGATTACTTCCGGTGTCGCTTTTTCAGCGGCAACAATCAAATCGCCTTCATTTTCTCTGTCCTCGTCGTCAGTAACGAGTACCATCTGTCCCTGTTTAAATGCTTCAATTGCTTCTTCTACCGTATTATATTTAAATTCCATTTTTTTACCTCATTTCTTAAAAACCGTTTTCACGTAAAAAGCTTAAACTTAAAGACGGCTTTTTTTCTTTTATTTCATTCTTGGCGGAAAAATCCAGCAGCCGTTCCACGTACTTGCCGACTACATCATTTTCAACATTAAGCTTATCGCCGACTTTTTTATCCAAAAGTGTCGTTACCTGCGTTGTATGCGGAATTAGCGAAACGGTAAAATCGCTCTCACCCAGATGTGCTACCGTAAGGCTTACACCGTCAAGCGCAACTGAACCTTCGGAAACAATATATTTCATAACTTTCGGACTTGCCGTAAGCGTAACACGCACAGCATTATCATCTTTTTCCATATCAATAATCTCACCGACACCATCGATATGTCCGCTTACGATATGTCCGCCGAGACGGCTTGCCAGCGTCAGGGCTCTTTCCAGATTGACTCTGTCACCTGGTTTTAATTTTCCCATATTCGTCTTAGACATGGACTCCGGCATTACGTCAGCCGTAAAACCATTTTTGCCCAGTGCCGTGACAGTAAGACAGACGCCGTTCACGGCAATGCTGTCGCCGAGATTTGTATTCTCCAGCACTTTTTGCGCCGCAATAGCCAGTTTTATGGAGCGAGAGCCTTTTATTATATTTTTTACCGTGCCTATTTCTTCAACAATGCCTGTAAACATTTCATCACTTCCCTGTTATTTTATTCTTCCTGTGATTAAAATATCTCCGGCCAATTTTTTTATTTCCATTTCATCAAGCGTTAACGCCTGCGATAAATTCAAAATTCCCTCTCCCATCACCGGGCTTTTGGCAGTCGTACCGCCGACGATTTTCGGAGCGATAAAGAAATACGCTCTGTCAACCAGACGTTTTTCCACCAGACTGCCATGCAGTGTATTCATCGGAGTACTGGCAGGGGCTGTATTCGGAATCTTTTTGCACAGGTATATTATCCGTACTGTGGAAGTGGATGCGGTTATGTTTGGAAGAAATATCAATCCTGTCAGTTTCCTATACTGTGGACTGCTGACAATTGGATTCTCCATGATCGTAAATCTGTTTATGCATCAGAAATTAAAGAAGATCGATATGGTAGAATCCCTGAAAAGTGTGGAATAAACGATGTGTCGCTTTATTGCAGAAAAGAAGAAATGAAAAAATACAGGACAAAATGTGAAAAATATCAGATAGAACACAAAGAAGAATGAAAGTACAATAGCGATTTTTAATAAAATAAAAAGTGGGGTTGACGTATTTTTGTAACTTTGTTATAATAGCTTTATCAATTAAAAACATACAGATTGTGAAAGCAGTGGTGAAGATTACTACCCGCCCCATAAAAGGGGAAGGATTTGGA
>USIX01000156.1 GCA_900554895.1 uncultured Megamonas sp.
GACACTGCCCATCACTCAGTTTCCCGATATCGTACCCCCATCTGTAACGGTAAAACTGCCGGTTAAACAGATGATATCTTAATTTATGTCCGTTTTTCTTTGCTGCAAATAAAAACCAGCAACCAGAAGACATTCTGCAATATTTTAGCATATTTCAAACATGGTAATTATTCAGTACGGATTATATAATTAAAGCAATCATTCGGATGATAATTTAACAGCTAAAGGATAAATAATTATGAATAAACACGGCATAGATATAAAAATACCTGATTATATTACCATAGGCACGGACAATGGTGAACATGAAACGGCAATAAACGGTGATTATGTACATTTTGATGATGTGCATGTAGAATTCATTAAAAATGATGAACATTGTGCTATATTTTTAACAGCGCAAACTACACCGGTACGATGGCTCAAACTGCGCTGGAACAATATGAAATGGGAAAAGAAAGCACGTTATCTGAGCGATGCCTGGGAACGCAGTTACAGCGATTTACAATGGCAAAATATGAGTGCCAGACGTTTCATGCCATGGTATTTTGCTGCAACGCATGAAAATACTACCATCTGCTACGGTGTGAAAGTCAGACCGTCCGCTATGTGCTTCTGGCAGATAGATAGTGCAGGAATGACTCTGTTTATGGATGTACGCTGCGGCGGCAACGGCGTAAAACTTTTAGGACGCAGATTGAAAGCTGCTGAAGTGCTCGGTGCAAAACTTACGGACTGTACATCCTTTGAAGCAGTACGTGAATTTTGCGGTGATATGTGCACTGACCCGATTTTACCGTCATATCCTGTGTACGGCAGTAATAACTGGTATTATGCTTACGGCGACAGTTCTGAAGAAGAAATTTTAAACGATACGGATTATATCGTAAGTCTTACAGAAGGTGCAGAAAACAGACCGTACATGGTCATTGACGACTGCTGGCAGGAACATCACCGCCTGAATGAATACAACGGCGGACCGTGGACGAAAGGCAACGCTAAATTTCCGGATATGAAAGCTTTGGCACAAAAACTTACAGCTAAAGGCGTCCGTCCGGGAATTTGGGTAAGACTTTTACAAAATGAAGCACAAACAATTCCGCAGCAGTGGCGACTGCCTTTAAACGGCTGTCTCGACCCTTCGCATCCTGATGCCCTTGAATACATTAAAAACGACGTGAAGCGCATCTGCGACTGGGGATACACTTTAATCAAACACGATTTCTCCACTTTCGACCTGTTCGGAAGATGGGGTTTTGAAATGAACCCGCTGATAACAAAAGACGGCTGGCATTTCTATAATGAAAACATGACAAGTGCAGAAATAGTGAAGCTTTTGTATGAAGCTATTTTGGAAGTTTGCAGGAAGACAGGCACTCTTATTCTGGGCTGCAACACTATCGGACATCTTGGTGCCGGTCTTATGCACATTAGTCGTACAGGCGACGATACAAGCGGACTTAATTGGGAAAGAACACGCAGTATGGGTATAAATACGCTTGCTTTCCGTCTGCCGCAACACGGGAAATTTTTTGAAATCGACGCTGACTGCGTTGGCATCGACTACGGTATTTCCTGGCAGTACAACAAGCAGTGGGCTGATTTATTGGCACAAAGCGGTACACCGCTGTTTGTTTCGGCAAGACCGCATCTTTTATCCGACAGTGAAAATGAAGAATTGCATCAGATAATGCTGACAGCTTCCCAGCAGAAACATCATGTAATTCCGACTGACTGGGAACATACGGACTGTCCGGAAGAGTGGGAGGATACGGTTAACCATATTAAACGAAAATATGACTGGTACGAAAAATGCGGTGTTAAATTCAAAACGCAGGCAGTCCGCTATACACCGTATCTGTCCATTATCGGCTAAGTATTTATTGACGATTTCGATTTATAATATGTTTTGCGATAAAGCTGCGGCGACATGCCTGTAGCTTGTTTGAATGCACGTGAAAAAGCAAACGCATTTTTGTAACCGCACGACAGCGCAACGCTGGCTACGGGAACAGTGCTTTTGCGCAAAAGTTCACGTGCATTTGCTATTTTGGCATTCGTTAGAAATTTCTGCGGTGAAGTATGCAGTTCCCGTTCAAACAAAGCATACAGATAACTGCGACTGATATTGAGATAACGGGCAACCTGCTTCACAGTTAAATCGGTAAAAGTATTTTTTTCAATATATTCAATAGCTTTTGTCACATAAAAATTATCGTTCAGTTCAATATCGCTGTAACTGGCGTTCAAATCCTCCTGCAATTTTGCAAACAAAAGATACAGACTGCTGTGAATATAACATTCATTGGCAGGAGTTAAAGCGTGATGCTTCATCATACTGAAAATTATTTTTTTGATTGATTTTACACATGATAAAGTGATAACAGGTTGTTGTGGTTTAAAATGGCATTGTGCCAGAAGTTCAGGTACTATATCGCCGTTAAAGCAAATCCATACATAAACCCACGGGTTTTGAGGCTCGGCTTTATAAAAAGTCAGATTGCCCGGTTCAACAAGAAAACACTGACCGGATTTAACTTTATAGTCTTTATCGTCAATATAATAATGTCCCTCCCCTTCCAATACAAAATGAAGCATGTAATAATTGCGTACTGCCGGTCCGTAGGAATGAAGCGGTGCGCATCTTTCCCAGCCGCATGAAAGCAGATAAAGCTCTCTGGAAGAAGTTTTCCGTTCCATTATATGTTTACTGTCCTTCATAAAATCACCTCTATATATTTTGCTTAGCCGTTTTATTACATTATACCAAATCCGCAAATAAAAATTTTAATAGAAGGGAAGACCGGCCGATATGTTGAATATATATCATATACGATTGAATTAATAGGGAAAGGAGCATCATTTATGGATTTTATTATAGATTCTTCTATGGTACAAGCACTTTTACTGGTCGTAATTTTTCTGTCCATACTGGTGGAGATTAAAACCGGTGGGACGGGCGTAGGCGCATTATTGGGATTGATTGCCGCCGCTGTGTTCTGGGGCAGCAGTTATGTAAAGGGACTTGTCAGTCTTTATCAGATTGCCTTATTTATCGGCGGTGTTATTTTCATTATTATCGAAATTCTCACGCCGACAATCGGACTGCTTGCCGGCATTGGAGTTGTAGCAATCTTATACAGTTTAATCCTCGCTATGGGCGGTGATATTAACGCTATTTATATGATGGCGATATCACTTGTAATTTCCATCGTTATTTTTGCCGTTATTTTGAAAAAGCTGCCGTCAAGCAGATTGTGGAAAAAACTGATTCTAACGAATACTTCATCGACCGAACAGGGATATGTAAGCAGTGTGGATTATTCCAAGTATTTAAATAAGGAAGGAGTCGTTTTATCAGAACTGCGTCCGTCCGGTTCGGTGGAAATCGACGGTGTACCGGTCGATGTGGTCTCAGAAGGAAAATTCATTTCTAAAGGTGAAAAAGTACGTGTCGTAAAAATTGAAGGCGTGCGGATTATCGTACGCAGAACAGAATAATTTTCAGGGGGATTTTTTATGGAAGCAATAATCGGTTCAGGATTTATCATTGTACTTGTCATCGTTGCAATAATGCTGTTTTTGCATTTTGTGCCGATTGGACTTTGGATTTCTGCACTTGCCTCTAACGTGCATGTTGGTATTTTTACGCTTGTCGGTATGCGTATGCGCCGCGTACCGCCGCAGAAAATTGTTTTACCGCTGATTAAAGCCAATAAAGCAGGCTTGAGTGTAAACGTAAATCAACTGGAAGCGCATTATCTGGCAGGCGGTAACGTTGATAAAGTCGTTGATGCGCTTATTGCGGCACACCGCGCTCAGATACCGCTTCCGTTTGAACGCAGCGCGGCTATCGACCTTGCCGGTCGTGATGTGCTTGAAGCAGTTCAGATGAGCGTTAATCCGAAAGTTATTGAAACACCGGTTGTATCTGCGGTGGCCCGTAATGGTATCGAATTAAAAATTAAAGCACGTGTAACGGTGCGTGCCAATATTGACCGGCTGGTAGGCGGTGCCGGCGAACCTACTATCATAGCGCGCGTCGGTGAAGGTATCGTAACATCGGTAGGTTCATCGGAAGCACATACTGACGTTTTGGCAAATCCGGATGATATATCAAAAACAGTACTCGGCAAAGGATTGGATGCCGGAACAGCATTTGAAATTCTGTCTATTGATATTGCCGATGTTGATGTAGGACGCAATATAGGGGCTGAACTTCAAACTGACCAGGCGGAAGCGGATAAACGAATTGCTCAGGCAAAAGCAGAGGAAAGACGCGCTATGGCAGTGGCAAAAGAACAGGAAATGAAAGCTTATACACAGGAAATGGAAGCACGTGTCGTAGAAGCGCAGTCGGAAGTACCGCACGCATTGGCTGCTGCCCTGCGTGAAGGCAAACTCGGCGTAATGGATTATTATAATCTAAACAATATTAATGCTGATACGCAGATGCGCGAAGCTATCAGCAGAACGGGAGACAGTACTGTGCCGCAAGGCCAGGTACCGATAAAATAAAATGGAAGATTTATTAAGTTTCCTGTTTTTTATAGCTATAGTTGTTTTAAACGGATTGTTCCAAAATTATAAGCGCAAAACACGCCGCCAAAATCAGCCGCCGCCAAATCTGCCCGATTTACCGGAAAAAATACCGCAGCAATCGCCGAAACCTGAAAGAACGCTTGACTACATGATGGCGAAACCGAAAGAAAAAAATACTGCATCCGTCATTTATACAGAGCCGGAATTTATCAAAGAAGAACCTGTAAATCAGTACGATATAAATAATGTATATCAGGAATATCTACAAAAAAAAGAGTCGTATCAAAAAGAAAACACAGTAGCGGATTATATTAAGCATACACAAATTCAGTCAACTGATACGAAAAAGAAAATGCAGATAGATATTGAACGTGAACATATCATGAATGCCATAATGTATGCTCAGGTACTGGAAATGCCGAAATCAGTATATTATTTGAAACGGTACGGTATTAAACGCATAATACACAAGGACTGAATTATAAAAAGAACCGATAAATTTTATCGGTTCTTTATTTATTTCATACAAATTTTATATATAACAGATTAGTATTTTTCATTTTTATGGTATAATACAATATATGCTTAAAATATTTTAAGAATAATAATGGAGGGAAATAAGCTTTTGCCAAATTTTGCTGAATTAAAGGTATCTTTTCAAGACAGAACAGAAACAATCGGTATTTTGGGAGAAAATGACGAATATTTGCGCGTGCTCAATGACAGCTTTGCCTGCCGTATCGTAGGGCGCGGTACTGATTTGTCCATTAACGGTGAAGAAGGTGAAGTCAATGCTGCCATGCAGGTTATTGAAGCCCTACTGCTTCTGTACCGCCAGGGAACGAAACTCACCATGCATGAAGTACGCTACAGTATAAAACTGGTTAAAGCCGGTCAGTCCAAAGAACTGCAATCACTGTTTACGGATATTTTAATCGTTACATCCCGCGGAAAATGCGTCCGTCCGAAAACAATCGGACAAAAAATCTATATTGACGCAATCCGCCGCCATAGTATAACTTTCGGCCTCGGCCCTGCCGGTACTGGTAAAACGTATCTGGCAGTGGTAATGGCAGTAATGGCACTGCGCA
>USIX01000157.1 GCA_900554895.1 uncultured Megamonas sp.
TCGTTTAGAGATATCTTATACCTTTAGGTGATTTTTGGTTCGTTTTTCTTTTGACCTTTTAAAAGAAAAATGAACGATAATTTATAAAAAAACAGTTGTTATTTCTATTTAGTGCAAATAACAACTGTTTTTCACTGTTTTGTCTATTTTGCGTAATCAACTACTCGTGTTTCTCTGATTACTGTTACTTTAATTTGTCCTGGATATTCCAGTTCAGCTTCAATTTTCTTCGTTATATCATGTGCCAATGCTATAGTGGACAGGTCATCCATTTTATCCGGTTTTACCATGATACGGATTTCACGACCTGCCTGAATGGCGAAGGAACGTTCTACGCCTTCAAAGGATTCGGCGATTTCCTCCAACCGTTTCAGACGTTTTAGATACGATTCAAGGCTTTCACGTCTAGCTCCTGGACGAGCTGCTGAAACAGCATCGGCTGCCGCTACGAGCACAGCCTCTACGGTTTTGGCTTCCTCGTCGCCGTGATGAGCAGCTATGGCGTTTATAACGTCGGCTGATTCACGGTATTTTTTCGCTAAGTCGGCGCCGATTGTTACGTGCGGGCCTTCGACTTCGTGGTCGATGGCTTTTCCGATATCATGCAGAAGACCGCTGCGTTTGGCAAGTGCCACGTCTACACCCAGCTCAGCTGCCATAACGCCGGCAAGATGAGCGACTTCGATGGAATGGTTGAGTACATTTTGACCGTAACTGGTACGGTATTTTAAACGACCCAATAATTTAACCAGTTCCTGATGCAGTCCGTGTACGCCTGTTTCAAAGCATGCCTGTTCTCCGGCTTCTTTGATGCGCTGGTCGACTTCGCGGCGTGCCTTTTCCACCATTTCTTCAATACGTGCCGGATGAATTCGTCCGTCGGCAATGAGTTTTTCCAGAGCAATACGGGCGATTTCACGGCGTACCGGGTCAAAGCCGGATAAAATAACGGCTTCTGGTGTATCATCAATGATAAGGTCGATACCCGTGAGTGTTTCCAGGGCACGGATATTTCTACCTTCACGTCCGATGATACGACCTTTCATTTCATCATTCGGCAATGCCACGACGGAAACGGTCGTTTCCGCTACATGATCGGCTGCGCAGCGCTGTATTGCCTGAGAGATAATGTTTCTGGCGCGTTTTTCCGCTTCGTCTTTTGCCTGCTGTTCATATTCTTTAATCATGACAGCCTTATCATGCTTGATTTCAATTTCAGCATCGGATAAAAGCATAGCACGGGCATCCTCTGCCGTAAGTCCCGATATGCGTTCCAACTCTTCCATCTGCTTTGCATGCAGTGCTTCTATACGTGCCTGAGATTTGTCGATTTCATTTTCCTTGCGGCTTAAAATTTCTTCTTTTCGTTCTAAGGAATCAATTTTTCTGTCAAGATTTTCTTCTTTTTGTACTAAGCGGCGTTCCTGACGAGAAAGTTCGTTTCTGCGGTCCTTTGTATCACGATCGAGCTCCTGACGCATTCTGTGTATTTCTTCTTTTGCTTCAAGAGTTGCTTCTTTTTTCTTCGTTTCAATCTGTTTTTCTGCTTCGGTTATTATACGTTTCGCTTCAACTTCAGCAGAACCTATCTGTGCTTCTGCACTTCGTTTTCTCAGCCAATATCCTGTGCCCAAGCCGACAACAAGTGCAAGTATTATCGCTAATATTAATTCAACGATAATCTTCACCCCCCTTTACTTTAAATTTTCTAAAAATACTTTTAATCAGTTTTGATTAGAAACTTTTGCATGATATTTACAGAATATCTATACATTTTTTATAAATCCGTTGAAGTTTCCACAACGAACACATTCGGCGTTAATTTATCTTTTGACAAAATAAAAAAGCCCGAAGACCTTGTTCACGCTCATAAAAGATATTGTAAAGGTTTTTAGAAATAGTGTCAAGATTTTACATTCGTCTGTGAGCATAAAAAAAGCTATTGTTTTTACGAAACAATAGCTTGTAATTTTCTAGCTCCAGAGAAGTTTCATCCAGTTTGGATATTCCTGTTCCAAATGGCTGTTTATCGCACTTAAAAGGTCGATTACTAAATCGCCGTCCGTCTCGTTTTTGTTGCTCGGTATATACATATCCAGATATAATGCTTCGTCCATTCCCAAATAATATTTTATCGCTTTATACGTTATATTCATTTCATTAACACAGCGGATGAATTCATCTTTGTTTTTAATAAAAGTGATATCCGGTATCACCTGTACGCGGATTACCGTATAGATACTGTCGTCCATTATCACGACGGCCGGAAGTTTCTGTCCGAATACTTTTACATACGTGTGGAAAGTAACGCGGCTGCGGTTATCGGTATCTTCGGCATTATCGCCTGTATTCGTGTTTGCTTCCTCTACTCTGAAGTAGGTAATGTTTTTTTCAGCTAAATATTGTTTAAAGCTGTCTGCCTTTAAATTCATTTTGTTCACACCTTTTGTCTGTATTTTATCTGTTTATTGGGCTAAAATATCTATTTTGCTTGATTATGTTATATATATATATTATCATGGTTTTATAATTTCTTCATTATATAGCCGAAATCCTTCTAAGAATAATTTGTTGTTGAAAACTGTGTTATCTTGTTTACTGAAGTTTGGAGCTGAAAAATATGACTGATAAAACTATGGATATCTCTATAAATGATATCATCAATGCTGTACAATCTTATAATCCCAATGCTGATTTCGATTTGATTTTAAAAGCATACAATCTGGCTAATGAAGCACATGCCGACCAGAAACGCGTATCCGGCGAAAAATACATAACACATCCGTTGCATGTGGCTATGATTTTAACTGAACTGCATATTGACGATGTTACAATCGCCGCAGCACTTCTGCATGACGTTGTTGAAGATACGATTTATACTATCGACAAAATGAAAGAGCTGTTCGGCGAAGAAGTCGCAATGCTCATTGACGGCGTTACGAAGCTCAGTAAAATGCAGTATAAATCAAAAGAGGACCAGCAGCTTGAAACGTACCGAAAAATGTTTCTGGCTATGGCAAAGGATATTCGTGTCATTATGATAAAGCTGGCTGACCGCCTGCACAATATGCGTACATTGAAATATATGCGCGAGGAAAAGCAAAAACGCATTGCAAAAGAAACACTGGAAGTATATGCACCGCTTGCCAATCGTCTCGGTATCTCCAATATAAAATGCGAATTGGAGGATTTGTGCCTGCGTTATCTGGAACCGGAAACGTATTATGATTTGGTTGACAAAGTACAGCAAAAGCGCGCTGAGCGACAGGCGTTTATTGACGACTCCATTGCGAAAATTCAGCAGGAATTCGATAAGACTCATTTAAAAGGTGAAATCAAGGGCCGTGCTAAGCATTTTTACAGTATCTACCGTAAAATGAAAAACAGCCATAAGGATTTTGCCGATATATTCGACCTTCTGGCAGTGCGTGTACTTGTACAGACCATTCCGGACTGTTATACTGTTTTGGGTATTATTCACGCCATGTGGAAACCGCTGCCGAACAGATTTAAGGATTATATCGCCGTGCCGAAGACAAACGGTTATCAATCACTGCATACGACGGTTATTACCGATAATGGTATTCCATTGGAAATTCAGATACGCACCTTTGCAATGCATGCCGTATCGGAATACGGTATTGCTGCTCACTGGAAATATAAGGAAGCCGGCAATAAGAGTATCGGAGCCAACAGCAACTATGATAAAAAACTGTCATGGCTGCGTCAGATGATTACGCTTCAGGATGAGTTTTCCGACCCGCGCGAATACTTTGAAGCACTGAAAATCGATATTTTTTCCGATGAAGTATTCGTTTATACACCGCGCGGCGATGTCATCAATCTGCCGAAAGGTTCCAATCCGATTGATTTTGCTTATCATATTCACACAGATATCGGCAATCACTGTGTCGGTGCAAAAGTCAACGGCAAAATCGTGCCGCTTGAATACAAACTGCAAAACGGCGATGTTGTTTCAGTTATTACGAATAAACAGAACAACGGCCCTAGTCCGGATTGGCTCAATATTGTTGCTTCTTCCCAGACGAGGACCAAAATACGTCAGTGGTTTAAAAAACAGCGCCGTGAAGAAAATATTGAGCGAGGTCTGGAGCTTCTGGAAAGCGAAGCCAAGCATCTCGGCTATAATTTTAAGGATTTAACGAAAAACGACCGTCTTTTGCAAATCGCGAAAAAGATGAACATTCAATCCGTTGATGATATGCTTGCAGGTATCGGCTACGGCGGCATTACGGTAAACAGTATTATGGGCAAACTGATTGCTTTTCATAAAAAGGATTTGCAGGAGATTACTCCGCCGGATATAAGTCAGATGCTGGAAAAAATCAAGCCGAAAAATCCGAAGAAAAAATCCAGTCAGGGAATTTTGGTTGACGGTGAAGACGGTTTTCTCGTGCATCTTGCCAAATGCTGTAATCCTATTCCGGGTGACCAGATTATAGGTTATATAACGCGTGGCAAAGGTGTTTCCGTACATCGTGCCGATTGTCCGAATGTACTGCGTGAAGGCAACGACATGATGCGTATTATTGATGTAAGCTGGGATATTAGTACCGACCAGATGTCGTACCCTGTTACGATTGAACTGGGATGTTATGACAGACAGGGTCTTTTAACGGAAATCTTATCCCGCATATCGGATGCAAAGATAAATATCGATAATGTTATTTCCCGTACTATTCAAAGCAATAAAACAGCTATTATATCTATTACGTTCCATACGAAAAATACGGCGCGTACAGAACAGCTCATGAATACGCTGCGCCGTGTCAAGGATGTTTACAGTGTGCGCCGCACGCTCGGTTCCAATAAAGAATAAGGAAGTGTTGAATTTGAAAATCGTAACGCTTGTCGTCGGTCCTATCATGGAAAACTGTTATATTATTTACGACGAAAAATCACTTGAAGGAATTATTGTCGACCCAGGTGATGAAGCCGACCGCATTTTGACTGCAGTGAAAAATTTAAATCTTACTATAAAATATATTGTAAATACGCATGCTCATGCCGACCATATCGGTGCAAACAAGGAGATTGGCGAAAAACTGAAGGCAAAATTAGCCGTACATGCAGATGATACCGCAATGCTCACGGACCCGCAGCGCAACTTGTCCGTAGCCGGTTATATGGGGCGTTTAATAATTTCGCAGCCGGCTGATATCCTGCTGCATGAAGGGGATACTATTGTTTTTGGTAACTGTGAATTTAAAGTAGTGCATACGCCTGGTCATACGCCGGGCGGTATCTGTCTGGTCGGAGAAAATGTCGTTATCAGCGGCGATTCGCTTTTTGCCGGTTCTATCGGCAGAACAGATTTTCCTACTGGTTCCATGACGGATTTGATTTCATCTCTTAAAGAAAAAATCATGACGCTTGACCCCAATATGCAGGTATTTCCGGGGCACGGCGGAACAACGAATATCGGTTGGGAAAAACAGAACAATCCGTATTTAGCATAGTGTGAAAATAAAAAGACAGGTAATATTTGCCTGTCTTTAACTTATATTTAAAATTTCTATTTACCGTTTTCTTTGATTTTAAAGAAAACGAACTTAAAGAAAA
>USIX01000158.1 GCA_900554895.1 uncultured Megamonas sp.
TTCGCACACCCCCATCATATTGGAGGCAATCGCAATCTGATTGCTCATCTTAGCATACTGCCCGCTGCCGGCACTGCCGAAATAACAAATTGTCTTGCCCATTGCTTCAAAAACAGGCAGCATTTTATCATACGTCTCCTTATCACCGCCGACCATTATAGCAAGTGTCGCGTTTTTAGCACCTACATCGCCACCCGATACCGGTGCATCAAGAGCCGTTATGTTTTTTTCCTTAGCCAGCTGATATATTCTCTGTGCCAATTTAGGACTGGATGTAGTCATGTCAATAATGGTGCTGCCAGATTGTAATGCAGACAATACACCGTTTTCTCCTAAATATATTTCTTCAACATCTCTAGGATATCCTACCATCGAAATGACAATTTCTGCATTTTCACTGGCTTTAGCCGGAGACTGTTCCCATTTTGCTCCTAATGACAGTAATTTTTCCGCTTTTGCCTTCGTACGCGTATATACTGTAATTTCATGACCGGCCTTTAATAGATTACACGCCATAGAACTTCCCATAACACCAATACCGATAAAAGTTATTCTACTCATATTCATCACTCTTCTTCCATTATAGTTGTATTCAGCGAAAATACCTGCTATTCCAGTTGTTCATTTTTCTTTGATACAAATAAGCACGAACCAGAAAGAAACGTTCCAGCTCTGCGCCAGTAAAACCTTATTACTTTTTTATAAATACAGTCAATATTAACATAAAGCAAATCTGTAATATAAAGCGGCGGCACAGATAATATATGCCGTCAGATATTCCCAGCGGCTTCCTACTTTAAACAATTTTATACCGATTTTTTTTTTGCGCCAGACAAGAGGAACCCTTCCGCAAATACCGTCTTCTACAATATGTAAAAGTGCCCCTACTGCAACAAACAGCGGTACAAGTGCCGCCTGCCATGCCCAGCCTGTCAAAACACCGCTATCATGCAAATACATAAGTACAGCAATTACTATGAGATACGGCACCGTCCAGTGCGTTGTCTGCCGATGTTTGGAACGCCACTTCCAGTAAGCTTTTGATTCCTTTGGCGGTTTTCCCTCCAGTCTATCCGGCAGAACACTGCCCAGATAACTGTACGCTGCATATAATAGATTTCCTGTTGCTGCAAATACTACTACTGTTGTTACAAGTTTATGATTTCTCCACTTCACTGATTTTACTCCTCCATAAAGGATAATCTTTATGCAAAATATACCGGTTATAAATAATTGCCACAGCTACAAGCAGTACTAACCCCGGCATTGCTTCATAGATTAAATAGCCAATCATTGTGCTTTCCTTTATCTGAATTAGAATAATCGGCATCGCCGCTGACGGCGGATGAACTGCATTGCACTGTACTTTTATAAGCATAGCGACTGCAACGCCCAGCGCATATGAAAACCAGTTATGTCCCAGCGTATATACGGTCAGTACACCAACTACGCTTGTTATCAGATAACCCAGAATAATATTGCGGGGCTGCGCAAACTCACTGTCATATTTAAAAAAAGCAATGATACTTGTTGCACCGAACGGTGCCAATAAAAAATTATCATCTATGGATTTGGACACCAGGGCCACCATGCCTATTCCCAGAAAAATGCCGACTGCCGCTTCTATTTCATCTTTACTTATCAATCTAAAAAGCACATCCAATCTTTCGTCTCTAAATGCCATTATAGCAAAAAAATTTTTCAAATTATAGTTCAATCCGCAAAATAACCACAGAAATAGCTTCGTATCATTTGAGAAAAAACACAATCAATATTATAATAGATAAAAACGAACGGTATTCATTTTTTAAGACAGGTGATTTTCTTGGAAATAAAACTCAATAAACGCGAAGCAAAAAAACTAAAATCTAAAAATACTATCATAAAATCTGCCATAAAACTATTCGGAGAAAAAGGATTAAAAGATACTTCCATTGCCGATATCATGACTGATGCCGATTTAGGCATCGGCACATTCTACAATTATTTTCAATCCAAAGATGAGCTTTTGAACAATCTGCTGACGCAGATTGCTTTCGATATACGCCAGTATTTTTTCAAACTGACCAGTGAAAAGAATTCTCAAACACAGATTTTGGAAGCCATTGTTATTTACAGTGCTAAAGTTCTGGACCACAACCGTTTTATTCTGCCGCTGTTCATGCGTGCCGTTGATAAAAGCGCACTGACTGTTCAGCACCATAATATAATGCAAAAACCGCTTCCGTTTAAGGACTTATTTGACGAAATAATCCACGACGGACAGCAAAACGGCGAATTCCGCAACGATATTCCGGCGGAAATAATCACAGAAATGTTTCACTCTCTGTTTCAAACGGCTTCTTTCAGCAGCCTGCCGATAAAATATCAGGATAATATCCGTTATAAACTTAATTTAATTTTAGCCGGAATTACAAATAAATAAAACATATATTTTTTATTGCTGACAAATTTATTCAGCGGATAAAAAAGGCAAAGCATTTAAGAAAAGTACAATGCTTTGCCTTTTTTTATATCTCGCCTTTTTTTATATCTCGCCTTTTTCCATAAGATTAAGTTTCTTCTTCCAGTAACGTGAATATACTGCGCCAAGAGGATTATGCGCCAATACTCTGTCTTTTGCCACTAAAGTCGTTACAGGACCCTGACAATTTTTATTAAATATGGCATCATGTCCGACGCACAGCCCGCAGGAAATAAATAATTCACAACCTGCTTCATTTAAGAACTGGGCCTGATATTTCGGGTTGCACATACTTTCTGCTTTATTCTGCGGATTTACTTTTTTCAAATTCAGTCTTTCCTTAGCTATTGCACAATTTTTACAGCAGATGGATACAACTTCAAAATCTTTCGCTAAAAACTTTTTAATAAGACGCGCCTCCTGATTTAATCCGATGCAAAAAGCCAGACCCAGTTTTTTATAATTCATCCGGCGGGCAAATTCCGCCGTTTCTCCAAGTCTGGTCAGCTCATTATAATAAGTCGCCTCAACATAAGCCGCTGCCTGCATAATTTTATGTTCTTCTGCTGTATACATACTTGTAATTTTTTCCTCATCAACTTTAGCGCAACTTATCCCTTTTGCCGCACAGATATGATTTTTACAATCCGCACAATCTCCAATCATAATTCATTTCTCCTTTTTTTATTCAGTATAACATAAAAAAAACTGCTCGCAGCAATATTCACTGCAAGCAATTCTAAAATATTATAAATCTATGGAGAATTTCTTTTAGAATTTTATTTTATATTCATAAAAGCCTTAACAGATTGATTATCTTATAGATATTTAAAATAAATATACGCACTGAATATCATAATATATTAATGGTTCAAGATATACCTATTGTACCCATTTTCTTTTTTTCAAAAGTGTGTATCTCGCAATTATCATGAGCATTACACCGGTGAGACCGACAACTGTACGCTGTATTTTTTCAGAAATTATAAGCATATATGCTATCACGAATACAGCAATAGCTACATAAGCCATCGTATCCAAAAAATTACTTCTTTTCTTTTTCTTATTTACAATCTTGCTGTTGCAACTCAATATATTTTATGATTAAATCAGCTGCTTTTTCTAAAGAAATCTTACTTGTATTAATCATTAAATCATAATTTTTCGGCTCTCCCCAGGTTTGTCCGGTATAATAAGCATAATAACTTTGGCGGTTTTTATCTTCATTATCCAAATCTTTTATACTGTGACTGCCGTAATGGTCTTTAGCACGATTTAATCTGAATTCATCATCCGCATAAATAAAGAAGGAATACGTATTAGGAAAATCTTTTAGAATATACTCGGCACATCTGCCCAAAAACACAGCACTGCCGTTTTTTGCTACTCCTAAAATAATTTTTGCCTGTTCAACATACATTCTGTTGAAATACGGAATACGTTCAAAAGCATAATCACCGATACCGCTGCCGGCATTGTCCGGTGCTGTATACGAATCTTTAATAATATCGTCAATTGACATATCACCGTAATCACGCATCTTTTTTGCAGCCATCTCTACGATTTTGCGGTCGTAGCGGCGCAGACCCAATTTCTTGGCAACGATAGCAGAAACTTCCCTGCCGCCGCTGCCGTATTGTCGAGTAATAGTAATCAATGTATTATTTTTCATTTTCACTGTACCTCTTAAAGTTCACCGCGTTCTTCTCTCAAAACCAAATCTTTCATAATCATCGGATACATTTTATCCAATTTATATAAGAACAGACCTGCAATAACGATAATCCAGACAATAATCGGACCGTACATATAGATATCGACTATCATATCAATGGCGCTCTGCGGCTGAACGGCACTGCCGCTGCTGGAACTTACGTAACCGGCAAATTGCAGCAAATAAGTCATAATCGCTGTGGAAATACCAGAGCCTACTTTAGCACCAAAAGAGCCGCCGGCAAACACCAAAGACTCAGAACGAACATGCGTTTTCCACTGACCATATTCCACAACATCACCCAGGAAAGCAAATATTACGGAATTTAGCGGAGCCAGACCGATGCCGCGAATTATACAGCTGAATAATACCCAGTTATAATCCATAGGATTGAGACAATATATTAAATGACCAACCAAAGCAATGACTGCACCTGCTAAAGACATATTTCTTTTGCCGAATTTTTTCAGCAAAGTAGGACAGATAAATAACGTGATTGCCACCATTATTAAAGTTTCTACCATGAATAAAATACCGAATAAAGAGTCATCATGAAAAATATATTTACAATAATACGGCAGCATTGTACCGGATACACCGGAAATAACATTCTGCATCATCCAGAAACTTAAAGCAATATAAAAATATTTATTTACAAGCAGGGATTTTATACCCTTTTTAATCGGTATTTTTTCCGCATTTTTAAGTTTCGCTCTGACATTGACTTTTTCTTCGCATTTTATAAAACAGATAATCAACAGAATAAATGCCGCTGCTGCCCATATAGACATGGTTTTTACCCATGCCATCTGGTCGTTACCCATAAAATGCACTAAAGGCAAAGTAAAGGAAACCGCCAAAATTTTTCCAAGCGGCGACATTCCCATTCTGACGATGGACAACATCCCCTGTTCATACGATATACGTGTCATCATCGTAGATAAGCTGCCGTATGGCAGATTGATGGCAGTATAGCAGACAGTAGTACAGAAATTATACGTTACGAACATATATAAAAACTGCAAAGTTTCCGTTGTCTGCGGAACGGTGAACAGTAATACTATGGATATCGCAAACGGCAGACTTGACCATAAAATCCACGGTCTTGATTTACCCCATTTGGAATTGGTTCTCTCTACGATAAAGCCCATAACCACATCTGATACACCGTCAAAAATTCTCGATAAAAGCATTACAAGGCCGACCGTAACAGGACTTACGCCTACATAATCCGTATAAAACAGTGTCAGTATCGTCGATACCGAACCCCACACTACATTACATGCAGTGTCTCCGCAGCCATAAGCTATTCGTGTAGTCCATGAAAGCTTGCCCGCGCTACTTTCTTCATTTTTCATCAAAATCACCTTTCCTTAAAAATAAAATTTAATAAA
>USIX01000159.1 GCA_900554895.1 uncultured Megamonas sp.
TTAAAATCATTTTCGTTTTCCGAAAAAAATTTTTGCAGATTTTTTTCTTCTTTCAGCTTATTTGCCAGTTTATCGGTAATTTTTTCCGTCATAATAGGTAACCTCATTATCACATTGATTTATGTTATAATAATAAAATAATATTGTAGGAAAAACAAGTTTAAAGGGACTGTTTTCGCTAAATTCAATTAATTGAAATATGATTTTGCTAAAATTAGATATAAATAAAATATATGGAAAAAATTTTTATTATAGATATTTACTATTTCTAAAAAAAGTGTATAATAATGACTATAAATAAAATACAAATGTATTTATAATTTAAAGTAATGAACTGTAATATAGTAAATTTAAAATAAATTTGTTATTATATTTAAGTATTTTAAACTGGGGAGGTAATCTTTAGTGAATATTCATGAATATCAGGCTAAACAGATTTTTAGAGAATTTGGTGTAGCTGTGCCAAATGGCGTACCTGCTTTTTCCGTGGATGAAGCAGTTGCCGGTGCAAAAGAAAAATTAACAGGTCCGGTTTATGTGGTTAAAGCACAAATACATGCCGGCGGCCGCGGTAAAGCAGGCGGCGTAAAACTGGCCAAATCATTGGATGAAGTACAATTATACGCCAATGAGATTTTAGGAAAAGTGCTTGTAACGAAACAGACGGGTCCTGCCGGTAAAAAAGTAAACCGTCTTCTGATTGAAGAAGGATGTAAATTTAAAAAGGAACTTTATTTGAGCTTCACGGTTGACCGTGTTTCTTCCAGAGTTGTTATGATTGGTTCGGAAGAAGGCGGTATGGAAATTGAAGAAGTGGCTGCAAAAACGCCGGAAAAAATCTTTAAAGAATATATTGACCCGCTTTTGGGACTTACTTCCTATCAGGCTACTCGCATGGCGTTTAAGATGAATTTTACGCCGGCATCTGTACGTAAAGCAGCTGCTCTCATGCAGAACCTTTATAAATTATTTATTGCAAAAGATTGCTCCTTAGCTGAAATAAATCCGCTTGTTATTACTGAAGACGATAACGTAATGGCACTTGATGCAAAACTGAACTTTGATGACAGCGCATTGTTCCGTCATCCTGATGTGGCAGCACTGCGTGACGAAACGGAAGAAGACCCGAAAGAACTGGAAGCGGCAGCTCTCGGTCTCAATTATGTAAATCTGGGCGGCGATGTTGCCTGCATGGTAAACGGTGCGGGACTTGCTATGGCTACTGTTGATATTATTAAATATTACGGCGGCGAACCGGCAAACTTCCTTGATATCGGCGGACAGAGTACACCGGAAGACAATGCTAAAGCATTTAAAATTATGCTCGAAGGCGGTCAGGCAAAAGGTATTTTCGTCAATATTTTCGGTGGCATTAACAGATGCGACAAAGTTGCCGAAGGCATTGTGAAAGCCAGTCAGTTAATCGACATGAACGTACCGATTGTAGTACGCTTGGAAGGTACGAATGTTGAAGAAGGCCGTGAAATTTTGAAAAATGCTAATGTACCGGGTCTTATCATGGCGGAATCCATGGAACTCGGTGCGCAGAAAATCGTAGAATTGGTAAAAAATGCCTGATACGGGAGGGAATAGTTCGTGGGAATTTTTGTTAATAAAGATACAAAAGTAATTGTACAGGGAGCAACTGGTAAAGTTGCCATGTTCCATACTCAGCACATGCTGGAATACGGTACTAAAATCGTAGGCGGTGTAACGCCGGGCAAAGGCGGACAGGTTGTAAACGGAGTGCCGATTTTCAATACGGTGGAAGAGGCCGTAAAAGAAACAGGTGCAAACGCTTCCGTCATTTTCGTGCCGGCTAAATTTGCGGCTGACAGTATTTTAGAAGCTATTGATGCAGAGCTTGACCTGGTTGTATGCGTAACGGAACATATTCCGGTTATGGATATGGTTATGGTTCGTCGTGCGCTTGAAGGCAAGAAAACCCGTTTAATCGGTCCGAACTGTCCGGGCATAATGACGACGGATGAATGCAATATCGGTATTATTCCAGGTAAAATCCACCGTAAAGGTCATGTAGGCATCGTATCGCGCTCCGGAACCCTGACTTATGAAGCTATGGCACAGATGACGAAAGCAGGTCTTGGTCAGACAACTATCGTAGGTATCGGCGGCGACCCGGTAAAAGGTACGGATTTTATTGATGTACTTAAAGCGTTTAATGAAGACCCGGAAACGAAAGCCGTTATGATGATTGGTGAAATCGGCGGCACAGCGGAAGAAGACGCAGCTGCATGGATTAAAGCTAATATGAAAAAACCGGTAGCGGCATTCATCAGTGGTCAGCAGGCGCCTCCGGGCAAACGTATGGGTCATGCCGGTGCAATTATTGCAGGCGGTAAAGGTTCCGCTGCGGATAAAATCAAAGCGTTGAACGAAGTCGGCATTGAAGTTGCCAAAACGGTTGCTCATATGGGTGATACGATGGTTGAAACATTGAAAAAAGCCGGCATTTATGAAGAATGCAAAACTTGTTAAGTTAAATAAAAAAATGCGAACTTCCAAAACGGAGTTCGCATTTTTTATATTATTAATTAAGGAGTGTTTTATGCTTTAGCACTGGCAATAGCCTTTTTTACGCTTTCAGCAGAAGCATAGAGAAGGTCGAGTTCTTCTTTCGGCAGATGCGGAGCGAAGGAACGGACAATACCGTCAGCGCAAATCATACGCGGAATGCTCAGTGCTACATCATGCAGACCGTATTCTCCTTCTAATACGGCGGACATAGGCAGGATTGTATGTTCGTTGTACATAAAGGATTTTGTAAAACGGGCTGCGACCATAGCGATACCTGTATTGGTATAGCCTTTTAAGTTGATGATATCATATGCTCGCTGAACAAGAGCCTGTTCAACGGCTTTTTTGTCCAGTTTGTCGTCGAAATGGAAATATTCGTCAATATGTTCAAGTCCCAGTCCGGCTACGTTTACTGTGCTCCATGCAGTGAAAGCGGAATTGCCGTGTTCACCGAGAACGTAGCCGTGAATATTTTTCGGGTCGATATGATAGCGGTCAGCTATAATACGGCGCAAACGGAAAGTTTCCAGCATTGTACCCGTACCGATGATTTTTTCGCGCGGATAGTCGAATTGAGTAGAAACATGATATGTTGCGACATCAAGTGGGTTGGTAATCATAAGAATAAGTGCGTCTTTGGTGTATTTGGTAATTTCACTCATGACGCTGCTCATGATTTTACAGTTGGTTTTGGACAAGATAAGACGATCCGGTTTTTCACCTGGTTTAATACTTGGGCCAGCTGTAATGATGATTAAGTCAGCATCTTTGCAGTCGGAATAATCACCGAAATACGTTCTGATATTAAGGCTGTGAATACAAGATGTTGCATCATTGGCATCAAGCGCTTCACCTTTGCATTTATTTTCATTTAAATCTATAAGAGCGATTTCAGAAGCGAGCTGAAAATCAAGCAATTTTGTAAGAACAGCGGAACCTACGTTACTGGCTCCAACAATAACAACCTTTCCTTTAAACATTAAAAATACCCCCTAATTGTATAGATTATTATGCTGATTTCATGATAGCACTTTGTAAAAATGGTGTCAATTATTTATGCTTTTAAATTATAAATAAAGCAATAAAAATGTTGTTTTAAGTAATAGATAAGATAAAAATAGCTTTTTCTTGCCAAATGAATTGATGTATTATATATTATAAGATATTAAGCTCATAAACTTAATGTGTTAATATAGTAAACTTAAACTTGAAGAAGGGGAGTAAGATTAATGTTTGGAATGTCCATGGATATTGGTATTGACCTTGGTACTGCTAATGTCCTTATTTATATAAAAGGCAAAGGCATTGTTATACGGGAACCGTCCGTTGTAGCCATAGATAAAGACAGCAATCGTATTTTGGCAATCGGTGAGGAGGCGCGCCGCATGATTGGCCGTACGCCGGGAAATATTGTGGCGATAAGACCGTTGCGTGACGGTGTAATAGCTGATTACGATATAACGGAACAGATGATAAGATATTTTATCGGTAAAGTGGCAGGTCGCCGTTTTATGTTTCGACCGCGTATTATGATTTGTGTACCGTCGCGAATTACTACAGTAGAAAAAAGAGCTGTACAGGAAGCTGCCATGCAGGCAGGCGCAAGTCATGCGGAACTTATTGAAGAACCGATGGCAGCTGCCATGGGAGCAGGTCTTGATGTAGCAGAACCGAATGGCTGTATGGTTATAGATATCGGCGGCGGAACAACAGATGTGGCAGTTATCAGTCTCGGCGGTATCGTAGTAAGTGATTCACTGCGTATGGCGGGTGATAAATTCGATGACTGCATCATTACCTACATTAAAAATAAGCATAATGTAATGATTGGCGAACGTACGGCTGAAACGATTAAAATTGAAGTGGGTCAGGCGTTTGAAGGTGCCCGCGATGAGAAAGTTGAAATTCGCGGTCGTGATTTGATTACGGGACTGCCTAAAACGATTGAAGTAAAATCAAATGAAGTAAGTGAAGCACTGGCGGAACCGGTAGCAGCTATCGTACAGTGCGTGAAACGTGTGCTGGAAGATACGCCGCCGGAACTTTCTTCCGATATTATGGATAGAGGCATTATCATGACAGGCGGCGGAGCGATGCTTTACGGACTGGACACATTAATTCAGAAGGAAACCGGTATTGCTACATATCTGGCAGAAGATCCTTTGACATGCGTGGCTTTGGGTACCGGTAAAGCACTGGAATATATGGACAGATTATCCAAGGGTCGTAGGTCCAAATCGAATATTGCTGATAATGTTGAAAAATAATAGACTGCTTTTGCAGTCTTTTTTTCTTAAAGGAAGGTAAATAATGAAAATAAGAACGTTAACATCTGTATTGTTAATAACTTTAGTAATAACACAGTTTTATCCGGCGCAGACACAGGCGGCAGTAACACTGGCTAAATCGGAAAAACAGGCGGAAATGGTAAATACCGTTTTAAATAATGAGATATCGAGTATACGCTACAGTAAGACGGACGATAAAGTCAGAGTTGTATTCGATTTAAACGAAACGACACAGTATGAAATAAAGCCACTTGATAACGGATATATCATGGTGGATTTTTCCGAACCGATAAGTAAAAATTATGCGGGCGGGATAAATATAGGCGACAGCTCCGTTCCATTCGTGGAAATCTACAGCGACGGCAAAATGAGCTGCGCCGTCATTCAGGTAACGGACGGCAGTGCGTATGAAAGCGGCGAGCTGAAAGGTCCGCGCCGTCTGTACGTGGATATCAGCAAGGATTACGAGTACAGCATTACGAAAAATCTGGAGCCGGGATTGACGCAGATTTCCTATTACAGCCGCAAAAACGGTGAACGGCAAACGGCTCAGCTGGTGGAAGTCGACCCGAAATATTTTAAATTCGTGCCGGTGCTGGGCGGCGGCGATAAAATGGCGAAAAATACGGTTAAAGCCATGTCCGATTATGTAGATGCGGCCGTAGCGGAAAATGCTTCGTATTTCGGCGACGGGAAAGAGCTTTACGGCGTGACGAAAATCGCCGGCGACATGA
>USIX01000160.1 GCA_900554895.1 uncultured Megamonas sp.
TGTAATCGTTTTTATCGCTAAAGCAATACGGGACAATTCGCCGCCCGATACGATTTTTTGCAGCGTTTTTAAATCTTCGCCCAAATTGGCGGAAAATAAAAATTCAATTTCATCGGCACCGTTTTCCGTAAAATCGTCGCTCAATATAAGATTTATCCGCATTTTTGCATCCGGCATGGACAATGATTGCAATTCTTCAACTATATTCTCCGCCAGGCTGGAAGCATTGCTCTGGCGTATTCTGTGCAAAATTGCAGCTGCCTGCTTAAGTTCTTCCGTAACGTCTGCCAGTTCCTGTTCCATCTGTGCCAGATTGGCATCATAGTTTTCAATATAGTCAAGCTCTGTTTTGGCTTTTTCGCAGTACGCCAGAATATCTTCAATGCTGGCACCGTATTTACGGCGCAGTTTATTGATTTCTTCCATACGTGACTGCATGGCATCCAGTTTCTGCGGACTGTAATCTATATTTTCACCGAAGCTGCGGATTTCATCGGCGCTGTCTTGTAGCTGAAAATAGGCATCTTCAATCATTTGATGAACTTTTGCCATATTTTCATCATACTGCGATAAAGCTTCCGTATCTTTACGAAGCTGTGCCATGGAGCCGAGTATATTACCGCCTTCGTATAACAGATTGTATGCGTTTTGCGAAAGCAGTGATATTTTTTCCGCATTGGCAAGGATTTTTATTGCTTCTTCCAGTTCACTGTCTTCATTGACCGTCAATTTGGCATTTTGTATTTCATTTATTTGCCAGTTGAGCATGTCCGTTCGCTGTGCCATTTCCTGCGTGTTGATTTTGCTTTTTGCCAGTTTTTCTTTAATTTCCTGCCAGTGATGATAAATCTGCAGATAATTTTGTTTATGCCCGTTTATTGAAGAAGCATCGTATTCATCCACAAGATTTAATTGTTTCGACGGTTTTAACAGAGCCTGATTGGCATGCTGACCGTGAATGTCCACCAGCATTTCTCCAAGTTGGCGCAAAACAGCAAGTGTCGTATGACAGTTGTTTATCTGAATGATATTTCTGCCGCTGGTTAAAACCTGTCGCGTTATAATAAGCATGTCATCCTCTGTCAGAATATTGTTTTCCGTAAGGAAATCCCTTACAGCCTGTTCCTCTATGGAAAAAACAGCTTCTACGCGCATAAAATCGGCGTTGCTCCTAATGGCGTCCGTATTGGTGCGGCGACCTATGACCATGCCGAGTGCTCCGAGCAAAATGGATTTGCCGGCTCCCGTTTCACCGGTAAGAATGTTAAGCCCGCGGTCAAACTCTATCTGAATGTGTTCAATCAGGGCAAAATTCCAAATCGACAGTGTCTTTAACAATTGCTACCCTCCAAATCAACCAAGCATATCACGAAGTCTTTTCATAATACTTTCTACAGCGGATATTGGTTTTATTACGATTAATATATTGTCGTCACCGGCAAGCGTTCCGATAATTTCCGGCCATTTAGCGTAATCGAGTGTGGATGCTACGGCATTGGCTGCACCCGGCAGGGTTTTCACCACAATGATATTCTCGCTGTAATTCAAACTGATAACGGAATCACGGAATAAATTAAGCAGACGGTTTTTGGAGTAAATCAGTTCTTTATCCGTAGGATAGGCGTAACGATAACGGCCGTCGCCGGTCGGAACTTTGATGAGCATCAGTTCCTTAATATCACGCGATACGGTAGCCTGTGTTACGACTATATGCTGTTTTTTCAGCGCATTTGCCAAATCCTCCTGTGTTTCAATTACATTATGTTCGATTATTTCCCTTATTCTTGCATGTCTGGTAGCTTTCATTCATTTATTCACCGACTTTCTCTATCCAGCACAAAGCTGGAGCATTGTTATTATGATTTATCATTTGATACCAGCCTACTGTAAAGTATTTTTTCGCTAAAGAAGCGGCAAAATCCTTTATTAATTGACTTTCTTTTAAACCTTCTTCATGACCGGGATAGACAACAACGGCAATATGACCGTTTGGGCGCAGTTTTTCCAGCATTATTTTCAATGCTTTCAGTGTAGTTTCACATTTTGTCGTAACGGCATGGTTACCGCCGGGCAGATAACCGAGGTTGAATACGGCCAAATCAATATTGTCGTTTACGTATTTTTCCACTTCGTCATGCGAGGCGTGTATAAAATTAACTTCAATATCGCTGCGTCGGCAGAATTTATTCATTTTTTCTTTTGCATGATAAAGTGCTTCCGTCTGGATGTCGAAAGCATAAATTTTCGTACTGCACTTGGCATTTTGTGCTAGAAATAAAGTATCATTGCCGTTACCGGCTGTAGCATCAATAACAATATGTGCGTTATCCAATGCTGTTTTTAATAATGTATGGGCAATCTGAATGGAATTACTCAATATCTGCATACAGCCAGCCTTCCTTTTATAAATATAATTTGCTCATAAAAGTCTGATAAAAATTTTTATCTTCGAAACGGATTATCTGTGCCGGGAAATTAGCTTTCTGCACAATTATTTCATCATTCGGTTCGATATCGATGCTTTCCTGTCCGTCCAGCGTCAGATTTACGCTGCGCTTAGTCATGCTGATGATATTGATAATGTTCAGTTTAACCTGTTCGCTTTCATCGATAACCATAGGACGGACGAAACAGGAATGCGGGCAAATCGGCGTAACGATAATACCGCGTACTTTCGGATTGACAATAGGACCGCCGGCTGATAGTGAATAAGCCGTAGAACCTGTCGGGGTGGAAATAATGAGTCCGTCAGCCTTATAACTTGTCACAGTATAATCATTTATATCCAAATTAAAATGAAGCATGCGCGATACGCCGCATTTGCTGACGACAATATCATTTACGGCACTGCCTACATATATATATTCCTCTTTGCGTTTAATAAAGGCGGAAAGCATTAAACGCTGTTCGATATTGTATTCCTTTCGCACTATTTTAGTGAGTTTGGCTTCGATTTCTTGCGGTTCGATATCAGCTAAAAATCCTAAATGTCCAATATTTATGCCACAGACAGGAACACCGTCCTTTGCTACGCGACGGCACAGACCGAGCAGTGTTCCGTCACCGCCTATGCTGATTGCCATATCTATTTTTTCTTTACTTATATCTGGTACGATAAGTTCGTCATGATAAAAGAATTTTCCTTCGCGCGACGGCAGCAGCAACTGTATGTTATTTTTCTGTGCAAATTTTATTACTCGTTCCAAAATCTCTCCGGCACCTGATTTTGTTATATTAGGATGAATAGCTATTTTCAACATCATTGCCTCCTCATTTATCCAGTTGAGCATGTGCCTGTGCTACTGTATCTTTTATTAGATTGTCATCTATATTGCTCTGATGTATTTTATCCATATCAAGCAGTATAAGATATTCGATATTTCCCTCCGGTCCTTTTACCGGTGAATAAGTCAGCTCTCTCGGTACGAATTCAAGTCCGCGTGCCAAATTTACGATTTTCTCAATAACTTCTTCATGTACTTTCGGGTCACGTACGACACCTTTTTTTCCTACTTTGTCTTTACCCGCTTCAAACTGCGGTTTAATGAGTGCCACGATTTTTCCGTCAGGAGCGAGCAGTGATTTTGCCACAGGCAATACTTTGTCCAGAGAGATAAACGCTACATCAATGGAAGCAAAGTCAATCGGTTCTCCGATATCTTCCGGTGTAACGTAACGGATATTCGTTCGTTCCATATTGATGACGCGTTCATCTGTGCGCAGTGACCATGCCAGCTGTCCGTAACCGACATCAATGGCGAAAACTTTTTTTGCACCGTTTTGCAGTGAACAGTCCGTAAAGCCGCCGGTGGAAGCACCGATATCAGCAACAACAGCATCTTTTAAATCAAGCTGAAATGTCTTTATCGCTTTTTCCAGTTTAAGACCACCGCGGCTTACATAACCGATACTGTCGCCTAAAATACGGATTTGAGCCTCTTCTTTTACCATCGTACCGGGTTTATCGACTTTCTGTCCGTCTACAAGTACAAGTCCTGCCATTATCGTTGTCTTGGCCCGTTCACGGCTAGGTACAAGATTTTGTTCCGCCAGTAAAACGTCCAAACGTTTTTTTGCCATTTATTTATCACTTCCGTTTATAAAATTTTTAACTGCATTAATGATTGATTTGCTGTTTAGGCCGCATTCATCCAGAATTTCCTGGCGTGTGCCCTGTTCAATGAATTTATCTTTTATACCGATACGGATTACCGGCACATTGTATATATGATTATCTGTCAAAAGTTCCAAAACGGCACTGCCGAAACCGCCGGCCAATATGCCTTCTTCCACTGTAACAATACATTTTACTTTACGTGCCGCATTCAAAATCAGACTGCCGTCCAGCGGTTTTACAAAGCGTGCATTGATAACGCTGCAATGTATCTGTTCTTTTAGAAGTTCGTCTTTTGCCTTGACGGCTTCCTGTACCATGGAGCCGATGGCTATAATTGCTGCATCATCACCGAGTGACAGCAGTTCACCCTTTCCCTTTTCCAGTAGAGTGAATTCTTCTTGGACCGGTACGCCGCAAGCCCGGCCGCGCGGATAACGAATAGCGCACGGACAGCTGTAGGTCAATGCACTGTAGAGCATCTGGCGCAGTTCGTTTTCATCTTTCGGTGCCATACAGACCATTTGCGGGATATGGCGTAAATATGCCATATCAAAAACGCCGTGGTGAGTAGGGCCGTCCTCTCCGACAAGACCTGCTCTGTCAAGACACAGTATTACTGGCAGATTTTGCAGAGCTACGTCATGAATAATCTGGTCGTAGGCGCGTTGGGAAAATGTGGAATAAATCGCTACGACCGGTTTTTTGCCGACGCTTGCCTGACCGGCAGCGAAAGTGACAGCATGTTCTTCGGCAATACCGACATCAAAAAATCTTTCGGGAAAAACCTGGGCAAATTTCTGAAGCCCCGTACCGGAAGGCATAGCAGCCGTTATTGCCGTGATATTCCTGTTTTGTGCCGCCAAATCGACAAGTGCCTGACTGAAAACGGCGGTATATGTCGGTACAATGCTGCTTGATGCTATCGGTTTGCCCGTAGCGATGTCGAATTTGCCTACGCCGTGGAATTTATCAGGATGTCTTTCTGCCGGAAGATAACCTTTTCCTTTTTTTGTCTGTACATGTAAAAGTACCGGACCGTCCATATTCAGTTTTATTTTTTCTATTGTATTAATTAAATCATTTAGATTATGCCCATCCAGCGGACCTACGTACGTAAAACCCAAAGCTTCAAAAAAACCGCCCGGTACAATGGCATTTTTAAATCCGTCTTTTACGTAATTGGCCGTTTTCAAAACGGAACTGCCGATACCGGGAATGCTGCTGAGTATTCTGTGCACGTCTTTTTTGGCGCGGCGGTATTTTTCATCTATGCGTATCAAGGACAGATATTCAGAAAGTGCGCCGACATTCTGGGCAATGGACATTTCATTGTCATTTAAAATAACGATTAGTTTTCGTTTGGAAATA
>USIX01000161.1 GCA_900554895.1 uncultured Megamonas sp.
GAGCAGCAGTAATTGCAGAAACAAGAGTTTTTTTAGACATAATAAAACTCCTCCTCAAATAAATATATATTTTGCTCTCAAAAAAACATATCGCTCAGAGATTTTATTGTGTATGAGTATCCACGTTTCCTCAACTTTTATATCTCTTTGCTCTATTTTTTCTCTTGAGCTGATTAAATAATACCATAATATTTTACAAAATGCAAGTTTTTATGCGATTTATTACCGAATATTACATTATCCTTACAAAATTTTTTTAATGTAAAGCCTTTATTTATAAGGATTTCACGTAAAAATCACTTTATAAATATTAGTTTCAAAAACAAATATTATCTCGTTGTTTAGTTTTCTTTTAACAACAAAAGAAAACTTCTTTTAACGCTGCACTTGGCAAGCCTTCATCATTCTTCTATAAATCCAGTCGATAGGTACAACAGTTAGAAACGCTTAGAATTCAGCTCATACCTTCAATTTAATCAACCATACTCTAAATTTAGTTGACAGCATTATACGCTGCAATCTGTGCTAAAACTTTATCTGTGTCTAGATTTTCACGATAGTCTTAACTATTAAAAAGAAAAATTTTCAGATATGATTTTAATTTAACTATTTGGGCAAAGCGTGTTTTAAAATGCTATAACTAAAAATTTTTTCTTCAGGTTAAAAAATAATTTTCTTTATCTTTTATACTAAAAAAGACTACCTTGAAAATAAGGCAGTCTTTTTTACACATTTTCTACTTAAAGAAACGATGCGTATCTTTAATAACTACAAGTTCGTCTACTCTAACATCTAAAGCCTTGGCAATCAACGCAATTACATAAAAAGTCGGTTGACGTTTATCGTTTTCAATGAAACTAATCATGGCTGTACTAACACCGGCTTTTTTTGCCAGTTGTTTTTGCGTCATATTTTTTTCATGACGAATTTCTGCAATTATGTATTTTATTGACATTTTATAACACTCCTTTCTAATTGGTAATGGGACATAATATCCAATCGCAAATTAATCAGAGTGTTTGTAATCAACTATTAAACCTCATTATCATATTAAATTTTAAACTTAAACTTAAGCTTATACATTATACTATAGCACAATCTATTAAACTATGGTTATTTTCATAAAAAAAGTTGCCTGATTTTACTAATTTAAATACAGGCAACTCTTCACATATTATAAATCTTTAACAATTTCCTTCAAATAATCGGCAAACGGCGCAGATAAATCATCACGGCGCAGGGCAAATTCCACAGTTGCTTTCAAAAAGCCCAATTTGTCGCCGACATCATATCTTTTGCCAGTGAAATTGTAGGCATAGACATTTTCCCGTTTCGCCATAACGCGGAGCGCATCCGTAAGCTGGATTTCGCCGCCTTTGCCCGGTTTCGTATTCTGCAATACTTCAAACACATCCGGCGTAATGATATAACGGCCGAGCACTGCCATCTGGCTCGGTGCTTCTTCAATAGAAGGTTTTTCAATCATATCGTTGACTTTCATGAGCTGCTCGTTGATTGTCGGCTCTCCCGCCACAATACCGTAGGAAGAAACTTTTTCCTTCGGCACTTTCTGGCAGCCCAGAATAGTCGCACCCGTCTGATTGTACATATCCATCAGCTGTTTTAAAGCCGGAGGCTGCGGAGCCGGATTGTATACGACATCATCGCCCAAAAGCACCGCAAACGGTTCATTATCGACAAAAGCACGTGCGCACAAAATCGCATCGCCCAAACCGCGCATATGTTTCTGACGAATGTAATGCACATTGATTTCTGAAATCTCCTGCACCATTTTCAAAAGTTCCGTTTTGCCTTTAGCCTTCAAATCAGCTTCCAAAATCGGCGTACTGTCAAAATGGTCTTCAATGGCACGTTTGGCATGACCGCTGATAATCAAAATATCTTCAATACCGCTCGCCAATGCTTCTTCCACTATGTATTGAATTGTCGGTTTATCCACAATCGGTAACATTTCTTTCGGTGTAGCCTTTGTCGCCGGTAAAAATCTTGTTCCAAAACCAGCAGCGGGAATAACTGCTTTTCTAATACGTTTCATAAAAAATCCTCCAAAACTAGAAAATATAAATATATTACTTATCTATTGTGCCAATCTATTTTTCAAAACATTATACCAATTAGTTTTATCTCTCTATAATCAGCACAACTATATTATACCATTATATTCTTAATCTGACTTTAAAAATCCTCTATTTTACTTATAAAAATCCATAAAACTACAATCCTTATAAAATAAAAAAAACCTATAAAAGACAACAACTTTATAAAACATAAAATTAATTCGCCAAACAATTATTCAATCCCGATATTATAAAAGAAAACGGTATCCATGAAACTTCCGATTTAGTTACCTAAATTCTATCTTCAACTACCGCTTAAAATGACAAAGACAAAAAGCTCCTACACCAAAGCCGGAGTCCAAAAATAAAAATTATCATATCATTATCATTCAGCAGTGTTTCTGTTTAATCGCTTCCGTCAAATCGCGTATACCGCTATCCAAATCCGCCAGCCTTTTATCCATGCGCACCAGCAGAAAAACGGCAACAACCATCGGAAAACCGTAATTTGCCATGCTTTGCAACAGATATTCCATTAACCTCGCCCCTTTTGCAAATATTTTGTAATAAATTCCATCGCCTTTTTATATGTTTTACTCACAGCCTGTACCGATATATTGAGCTTTTTCGCCGTCTTTGTCATATTATTCCCGTTCAAAACTATCTCACTGAGCACCAAACGCTGTTTTAATGATAATGCACCGATGACTTTGCGCAAATCAATCTTATATACAATTTTTTCTTCTATATTAATATTATCTTCAAATAAATCCATAAATTCTCTTTCCGCATCACTTTCCTTACTGCAGGCAGAAATCTCATTCTGCCAGATGCGCAGATACTTTCTGAACAGACTATGTACTTTAGCATAAACTTTCGACTTGGCAAAACCGGCAAACGGCACGCCCAAACTTTCATCATACGCCATCACCGCTTCATAAAAACCCAAGCACGCCTCACTGTATGCCTCCTCTTTTATACATCTCAGATGATTTTGACCGGCCGCCCTATGTAACAATCCGCTGTACTTATTCATCAAAAATATTATCACTTCCTCATCATGGTCCTGTGCTCTTTTAATTAATTCATTTTCCATACGAAAGACTTCTTTCTTTATTAATCTATTATAAAACAGGGGATGCACCGCACCCCCTTTAAATCATTATTTATTCCTGCACAATTTCTGCCAAATCCTCGCGATTGACGCTGCCCAAAGGATATTTCTGAAGTCCTGCCAGCTTCTGCCCGATGACAAGCACATTATCATCGGAAATCTCCGGATTTATATTGCCGAAACTGCGGCTGCTGTAACTTGCTTTACCTGTAGTTGTAGTACCTGTCTGCACTTTAACAACAATATTGCACTGCACATTCTTTTTAACTGCCATAATAACATTCCTCTTTCTTTAAATTATTCCAAAACAGTCTGCGTAGTAGTAGTAATATACGCCTCTTTAATTGAAGCTGCCGCATGACCGTCTTTTAAAACAGCATTATTATCTATCATCGCCTGCATAGCTTCATCAACTTCCGCTTTCGTCAGCTCATCTTTCGGCTCTGTAAGCGTATATTTAAAATCATCGCCGTTATCCATATTAAAAACCATAGTCAGTTTACGTGTATCCGCCATTTAAATCTCTCCTTTAATTTTAATAAAAACGCTTCCAAACTTATCCGCCGCCGTTTTTTCATCTTTATCACTCCCTTACACTTATCTACTTGCAAGTTTGAGCTCGAATTTCAACCCTGATAAAAAAATTTTTTCAACTTTTTTCAGGCAAAACAAAAAGACAGCCTATTATTCAAAATCACATAATAGACTGTCTTTCCCTATTTCTGCACTATTGAACATCGCTTTTAGCGTTTTCAAATAGCTTCGAGTGATAAAATTCGCTTAAAGTTATATCAAAACCCGTACATATTTTTTTAATGGAACTTATTCTTGGATTTTTACTTTTATTTTCCAAGATACTATTAAGAGTTGAAGGTGGCATATCTGCTTTTATTGCCAAAGCATAAGGAGTTATATTCTTCTCACGGCACAATTCACAAATCCTGAGACTCAAAGCCTTTATTAAACTCACTTTACAACACCTTGTTTTCCTTTTGATATTTATTATTATACTATAAACTAAAGTAAATTCCAGACGACATCTCGTCAATGGTGAAAAATTTTACTTATTTTATTCTTAAAACCTTACAAATAGCATTTCTACAAAGATTTTTTTCATAACCGTTCATAGCAATAAAATACATTAAAATCATATATATCAATGAATAAACAACTACTTTTGCTACAAATAATAGCCAACTATACTCCAATGATACACTCATTTGAAACAACTCTACCAATGCTATTAAAATAAAAGCACTCGGCATCATATGAGTGATATTTTTCCAGAACAACGGAATATCTATGCCAATACGCTTATAATAATATCTGTTCATTATTAAACCTGTACTTATAAATATTGCAATTGATGTACTAATTGCACATCCCAATCCACCGTATATTTTAGCCAATGCAAAACTTGTAAATATATTTATAACAGCACAAATCGTATATACAGTCATTCGATAACGATTTAAATTCATTGCCTGTAAAATTGCAATTCCCGCATTCTGAATTAATGGTGTAAATAAGCTTATCATTATAATAAGAATCATTACGTATGCAGATATATAATTTACTCCTGCCCAAAGATAAATAAATTCTTTTCCTACTAAAAAAAACATTACCAGAATATAACTCATTACTATATATTGTAATCTGCCAATTTTTATCATTAATGCTGTTAAATCTTTTTTAGATATACCGTTAGAAACCATCATTGTTACTTTAGGCAAAAGAACACCACTTATAGCACTTGAAAATTGCATATACATATTTAAAAACTGCATAGCAATAGCATAAATAGCTACTTGAATTGTTCCCGATACTATACCCAAAATAAATTGACCGGTACCATAATATATTTTATCCATAATGGCGTTTAAAAAAATAAAAAATGCATAACCTGAAATCTCATACAAAAAAGCTTTTTCAAAATGACCTTTTCTAAAATGAATATCCAAATATTTGAAACAGTAATATACATTTGTGAGCAAGCAGGCAATATTTACAATTGTAGCCGTTACAACTAAAGTTACGGCACCATATCCCATAAACAAAAACGGCAACGCTATTATAGGCTTTAATAAAACACTGATAATATTAAACACACGTAAAAAGATAAATCTTTCATATGCTTGCATTAATGAAGCAAATACACTTAATGGAAAAGATATCGCTACATTAAATACTAACAGTATCATCATTATTTTAGCGCGTTCAATTTGGTCTGAACTTAAAGTAGCTCCAAACATATT
>USIX01000162.1 GCA_900554895.1 uncultured Megamonas sp.
CCTAAAGGTATAAGATATCTCTAAGCGATAAATCGCAAAGAGCTATCTAAAAAACATTTTAACGTTTCGCTTACGCTGCACTAGGCAAGCCTTCGTGACCTTTTTATAAATATAGTCGGTACAACGGCTCGAAATATTTAGAATTTGGCTCGTTCCTTCAGATATTCAACAGAAACTTGAATTTGAGCTAAAGGGCACTTTGATTGGCAAACTATACTGAAACCTTGTCTGCGTTAGAGATTTTCACGGTAACTTTAGCTATTAAAAAGAAAAATTTTTAGATATGGTTTTAGTTCAACTGTTTGAGCGTAGCGAGTTTTGAACGTTATAGATAAAAATTTTTCTTTTTAAAGTGAAAATGCCTACGCAGTGCACAAACCTGAGGCATTTCTTTTTCGGCAATTTTTCTTTGTGCCATCAAAGAAAAATTGCCCGGTGCAATATAAAAATAAATTAAGAATCAGTTTTCTTTTTTATTATATTGTGCCGAATTGGCACTTTCTTTAATTCATTTTTCTTTGAGCTTCAAAGAAAAATGAACACTAAAACACTTATTTTTTATTCGTGGTAATTTTTTAATTGATAAATGCCTAAAACAAATAATACTGCTGTAATAATCACCAATATCATGATATCCGCCAGAATATCTGTACTGAACCCTTCGCTTCGGAGCAGGTTGTTTGCCAGTGTAAGCGGCAGAATACCTATAACGCTCTGTAAAACGGACGGCAAGTTATTGAGCGGAAAAAATGTACCGCAGAAAAATGTCATCGGCGTGATAATGAAATTAATCACAGAAGAAAGCGCGTCGGGATTTTTTATCCATAGACCTATGGCAATGCCCAGTATACCGAAGCAGACGGATGAAAGCAGTATGCCGATTATCCCTGCCATACTCAGCATCGGCACATCAAAAAACACCATAGCAATCAAATATATCATGCCTCCGGCAATAAAGGCACGCGTTACGCCGGCAAGTGTAATACCGACTATTATCTGTACTGAAGATATCGGACTTAACAGCAGCGTCTGAAACGTTTTAAAATAAAACCTGCCCACGCTGACGGACAGCGCCGTCTGCTGAAAAGAGTTCATCATAACGGTTATTGACAGCATTCCTTTTGCCAGAAATGGCAGATACCCGCCATCGACCTGGAATACCGAACCGATACCCAGTCCGAAGGCGAACAGATATATCAAAGGAAACATTACAGTGGAAAATATATAGCCTAGTTTTCCCATTTTTTTCTGCAGTAAAACCATTTCCCTGCTGTATACGGCAAACCATTCCATCATTGTACCACCCTGCCGATAAAGCGAAGAAAGGCTTTTTCCAAAGTCGTACACGCTTCGCCGTTTTTCGTCATGATATGCTTTAAGCCGTCAACTGTATCCACTGCCAGCAATTTTCCCTGTTTCAATATGGCAATTCTATCACAGAGAATTTCAGCTTCTTCCATGTAATGAGTGGTAATTATTATGCTTATCCTCTGACGGCGCAGTCTGCTGATTTCCTGCCAGATGTCAAGCCGCACATCAGGGTCAAGTCCCACACTGGGCTCGTCCAGCAGCAAAAGCTTCGGCTTTGCAAGCAGAGCTCTTGCAATCATTGTCTTTCGTGCCATACCGCCGGAAAGTCTGTCAATACGATATTCCTGCCAATTTTGCATATCGAACTGCCTAATTGCCTCATCTACAGTTTTTTTTACATTTTTCATCCTATACAGCCTTGCATATGACAACAGAGCCTCTCTTACGGTAAATTCTCTTTCCATATTGTTATCCTGCATGACAAATCCAATTAAATCCTTCACTTTACTGCGGCAGGTTACTGCATCCGTACCTGAAATCAATACCTTTCCTGAAGAAGGCAGGCTCAGTCCGGAAATTATTTTCATAAGTGTTGTTTTTCCAGCACCGTTTGGCCCTAAAAGACCCAATATTTCACCTTCATCAACGCTTAACGATACATTTTTCAATATTTCTCTGTTTTTTATTTTCTTGCTGATATTATCCAAACTCAAAACCTGCACTAATTGAATTCCCCCTGTTTAATATCATAAGGGAAACAGACGAGATAATTCTCACCGTTCTGCCGAAGTGACATCACGCTCGTTTTTACATCATACAAATCACAGAGAATTTCTTCCGTAAATACTTCATCTACCCTACCGTCGGCAAAAATCCTGCCTTTTTTGACAGCCACAAGGCGATGACTGAAACGTGCGGCATGATTTAAATCGTGCAATACCATAATCACCGTGATTTTCTTCGTTTCATGTAGTCTGTATACTAAATTCATCAAATCCAGCTGATGTTTTATATCAAGATAGGTTGTCGGCTCATCTAGCAGCAATATCTCCGGATTTTGCGCAATAGCCATGGCAAGCCATGCTCTCTGACGTTCGCCGCCCGATAATGTATCGAGCCTGCGGTAACGCATGGCGGAAGTATTCGTTTCCGCCAGAGCCTCCTCTATCTTTTCTTTATCTTCATCGCTGGGAGCGGCGAATATCCCCTGATGAGGCATTCTGCCGTAACATACTAAGTCATATACCGTCATATCAGGCGGAGCCGTTGAGGACTGCGGCAATATCGACATTTTGCGTGCCACATCACCCGGCTTCATCTGCTGAATATCTCTGCCTTCCAGCAGAACCGTACCGCGTGTAGGTTTTAAAAGCCTGCCCATCGATTTTAAAAGCGTGGATTTACCGGAACCGTTCGGACCGATTATAGAAATTATCTCCGATTTATTTACGTCGAAATCAAGTCCATCCGCTATAATGCGCGAACCATACTGTAAAGTTAATCTATCTGCCTGTAGTATCATCGTTTCTGCATTCCTCTTTTCAATAAATAAAGAAAGAACGGCGCTCCGATAAAGGACATGAACACGCCGACCGGTACTTCTATCGGCTGAAATGCCGTTCTTGCCACTGTATCAGCTACAATCAGTAAAATTCCGCCAAAAATCGCCGAACTCGGCAACAGGTAATTAAAATCGGAGCCAACAACAAGACGCATCATATGCGGCACGATAAGACCGACAAACGTCAGCATACCGGCAACACTGACCGCTGAAGCCGCCAGCAGTGCCGCTAACGTTACAAGCAGAAAACGCGCCGTTTCCACACGTGTTCCCAGAGATTTCGCCACGTCATCCCCGAGCTGAAGTGCATTTAAATAACGGCATCCTATCGTTGCTCCCAGCAGTCCGATAACAGTATACGGTAAAATCATCGTAACGTGTTTCCATGACGCACCGGAAAAACCGCCTGCCATCCAGTTTACCGTGCCCTGAATTTTATCAGAGAAAAATACCATCAGACAGGTCATTCCTCCGGCAAAAAACGCCGAAACCGCCACTCCCGCCAAAATCAGTTTAAGCGGCTGAATGCCGTTTTCCCATGCAAGCATAAATAAAATCATCGTCGCCACCATTGCGCCGACAAATGCTACTATCGGTACAATTGCCGTATGCTGCGGAAATACAATCATTACAATCATAGCTGCAAGACCTGCACCTGCCGATACGCCGATTATGCCGGGGTCGGCCAGCGGATTTTTCAGTACGCCCTGCAAAATACATCCTGCAATAGCCAGATTAACACCGGCGAACATGCACGTTAAGACACGCGGAATACGTATATGGTATAAAATGCGGTAACTTTCCGTATTCTGCGGATTTACAAAAACATTGTATAAATCGGTAAATGTAGTATTGGCCGTGCCGAATACCATTGCTGTAAATAAACTCAAAACAAGTACTGTAATTCCCGAAAACATAACCAGATTACGTTTTTGCGCTCTGGGGTCCTTCATCTTTCCGCTTAATTCAGCTTCCGTCATCAAAATTCTCCCTTCGCTTATTATTCATAAAGGTCATCGGCTAAAATATTCAACGCCTGTGCAATTCTCGTTCCCGGATTTACAGCAAACAGTTGATACGGCAGTACATATACTCTGCCGTTTTTTACAGCCGATACATCCTGCCACAGAGGATTTGCTCCGAGCGTATTGTCAAGCTCAGTCTTGACAGCTTTCGGGTCGCCGTGCGTTACAATAAAAATAACTTCCGGATTTTGCGTTGCAATGTATTCCATACTGAGCGGGATAAATCCGCTATTATCTTTTGCTACAGAATCAATATTGTCTGCAATATTATTTCCGCCCAATCTGTATACCAGATTTCCGGCAAACGACTTGCTGGTTGCCATACTGAAACTGTCCAACGTTCCCCAAATCATCAGCGATTTCGGCGGATTTTTTCCTTCGGCTTTGGCAACAGCCTCTTTGTAATCCGTCTTTATTTCTTCGATTTTTGCCTGAGCCGTATCCTTCCTGCCGGTAAGCTCACCATAAAAAGCCAGTGTTTCCAAAACGTCTTCATATGTATCAAGCGATTTTATAAGCACTGGAATATCAGCTTTTTCTAAAGTCGGAATTAATTGCTGATGAAACGGCACATTTATGCCGATTACCAAATCCGGCTGCAAATTCAGTATCGTTTCTACGCTCGGATTATGAATTACGCCGACTTCCTGCACACTTTTCGTACCTTCTTTGACTTCATTGGACAAAGCTTCCGAAGTAGGCTTTCCTACTATCGTTTCACCTCCGCCGGCATAGTAATATAAATCAAGATGTGACGCATTTAAAAGCACCACACGTTTCGGATGAGCCGGAATGACAACTTCCCTGCCTGTACTGTCCGTCACGGTTATTGTTTCATTTTCCCTGCCTGACGCACCGTTTTCCTGCCGGGAAGCCAAAAAAGCGCCGCCGACGGCAATTAAACAAATAACGATAAAAATCAGTTTTCTCAATGTACTGTCCATATATTCACTCCTAAATCAGTCCTTTATGCAGATATCATTAATACATTTGCCTACTCTTTGAATTTTACGGCACTTAGGACATTTGATTTCCACATACTGTACTTTTCCGCAAAACAGCAGGCGGTTACATATTTTACATCTTACTTCCGGAAGTTTTTTCGTTTCTTTTTTTAACGTATTCGTATTTTCTTCAAAAAAATTCCGTTCATCCGTATTCGCAACAACAGCATTCTGCAACATTATCAAACATCTCTTTTCATTTTATATTTACGACATAAGAACTCTCTAAACACAGAAGTACCAAAAGCTGTCTTAAAACTTTTGGAGCTTGTACACTGTTAAAGATTTTCACAAAAAAATAAAAATGAACAACAACTTTTCTTAATTTAAATAAAAATGCACCGGCACATCCATATTTATACTATCGTTCAAGCCGTGTG
>USIX01000163.1 GCA_900554895.1 uncultured Megamonas sp.
TACCGCATCCGGAAGGTCCAATCACAGCGCAGACTGAACCTGTTTCCAGCTTAAGGCTGATATTTTCCAAAATATTTTGTTTATCATATTGAACAAAAAGATTTTCTATCTGTATCATTTGTTTAAAATATCACTGACCATATCGTCATAACTGTAGGTTTCTTTTACCAATTCCTTCTGATTAAGCCATTGAATGGATTTTTCCCATGCTTCTTTGCTTGGCAGAGCAGCTTCATGATATTTCGGCATTGTTAAAGCATCTTTTGTTGCCGGCGGCAGACCTGCTTTTTCGATGACCAAATCCATATATTCTTCCTGCGGCGTATTGTTTAAGTATTCTACCGCTTTATTATAGGCTCTGTACATAGCTTCAATCTGCGCTTTTTTATTTTCCACGCTGTCTCTGGTAAATACCATCACACCCGGATTAATCTGCATGGCTTCAGAAGAATTAATCATATGACACCCGTTTTTTACCGCAATACTGCCCATCGGTTCCGGCAGCACGGCAGCATCAAGTTTGCCGTTTTGCAGCATTTCCAGGCGGGTAGGAATTTGCGGAATAACGGTTTTGTTAATATCTGCGTCACTCATCTGATTTTGTGCAAGCATTTGGTCGAGCACGAATTCAATAATCGTATTTTTTGATACGGAAATATTCTGTCCGTTCATTTCTTTTATGGATGAAACACTGTTCGCCGTTCCTGCAATCAAGCAGTAGTTGCCGTCCGTCATAGAAGTCATTTTTACATCAAAACCGCCTGCTTTGGCAAAACCAGCCGCCAGCATGTCGGATACGCCACCGTCAAGGTTACCGCTTTGCAGGGCACTGTCACGGTCCATGGCACTTTTAAAATGCTGAAGTTCCACGTTTACGCCTTCGTCTTTAAAAAATCCTTTTTCCTGTGCAATGATAAACGGAACGGAGTCGATATCCGGCATTAAGCCGATTTTCAGCACGATATCACTGCTGTTTTTTTTCTGTGCATTGTCAGTATTCTGTTGTGTATCCGATGAACAGCCGGTAATAAGCAGAAATCCGAGACATAAAATTAAACTGAATAATTTTTTCAAGAAAATCCTTCCTTTCCTTTAAAACTTAACTGTTTAAACAATCTTCATATATAATAACAAAAATAAATGCTTCTGTGCAAATAAAAAAAAGCAGACACTATATAAAGTGTCTGCTTAAAAATAGGGTTTATAGGATTTATTTTAGACAGAAAGCTTGGTTAATTAGAAATAGAATTCCATTTGAGCACGGAATATATCAACATCTTGTGCACCATCACTGGTTGTAGCATTTACTTGACTGCCGTTAGTGTAAAATACTTCGATTGTTGTATTTTCAATCGGTACATAGTCAAAGCCTATCGTCCAGCCTTTTATATTTTCCGAATAATCGACTGTGGCATCAATAGTGGATAATGCACCGACATTGCGATAGTTGGTAAAAATAGCAAAAGAACCTGGGTCTTTTATATCGTGTTTTTTATAGCGCAATTCACTGAACCAGCCGTCAGTCTGCACTTCATCGCCTACGCTGTCATAAACACCGTCACGGTCGGAAGTTGTATAAGCAGCCATTAATGTAAGATTATCGGCTAAAGAAGTATTGAAGCCGATTTCCCACATATCGGCACCGTCATCGCTGTATTTATTATACATATTATCTTCCATAGTGATATGGTCCAAATGTCCGTAAGTAACGCCTATAGCTGTTACCGGGCTGAAATTATATTTTAATCTGGCGGAAGTATATGCACCGGCATCGTCTCCCCTGCCCAGAGCTATACCCATATCATTAGACTCAAAGTCTTTTGTTTCGCTATTCCACTTTTTACCATAATTGAAAGTTGTACCCGCCATATTTCTTTCATGTTTTAAGCGACCGTATGTCAATGCACCGGACAGACCTTTATTCGAGTCACCCCATGTCCATTCAGCACCGGAAATTTCTGTATCAATAATACGGCCATAGGAAGAAAATTCACCGTAGCGACCGGCTTTAAGCGTACCACCGAATAACGGACCTTCTATATAGACTTTATTTACCTGATGGTCATTGCCACCATAAGCCGTAATACTGCCTGTTTCGTTATTGAATTCTGTTTCAATCTGACCGATGGCTGTCCAATCGTCATTTACTTTACCTTTAATCCAGTATTCAATATGCGAATGGCTGGCTATATCATCACCGTTGCGCTGATTGGGATTTGTTGCATTGATATCACCGTCATCATAACGCAGGCGTGCCGTGCCTGTAAAAATTACATTATCGCTTTTCTTTTCAAGATCGGCTACGCGAACACCAAGATTGTCGAGTTCTTCTGCAAATTCCGCAGCCAGTTTATCAACAAGTGCTTTATCCGCTTTATCTATATCGGTTTTTGCCATAGCGCGCGCTACAATCTGAGCCATTTCAAAACGTGTTATTGTATTATTGCCCTTGTACGTACCGTCCGGATATCCGTCGATTACGCCGTCTGCGGCAAGCGTTGCCACCGCATCGTATGCCCAGCTGTCTTTTGGAACATCACTGAACGGATTGCTGGCAGCACAGACAACGCCTGCTGTACTCATTATAATAGCGGCTGCAGATAAGCTTAATAATTTTTTCATAATCTTCCCTCTTATTTGAATTAATATATTTATTATTCTGTAACTGTTTACTATTAAACTTATACTATTATGCCTTTACTCAAAGGATTTCAAAATATGAATTTCTAGCGCGCTTTGTATCTTTATAAAACATGTTTCATATTTGAATTCTGTATTTTATAATAACGTAATAAAATTATATCTTCAATAACTTTAAGTATTTTGGGAAATTGTTGTCTTTATTTGTTACTTATCACATTAAATGAAAAATTTTTTTAATTGAAACATGTTTTATTAGCTATAATTATATATCAATGCTTTGTAATTATCATTATACAGATGTTGTTATAAATTATTGTAATGTTGTTTTTTACTTTATGATGCACCATTTTGGAAATTGGGCATAGAAAAAACCGACGCCAGTAATCTGGCGCCGGTTTGTAAAATATAATATTATTTACCTGCTAATTTTTTATAGCCTTCAAGGCGTTCTTTAGCATCCTGTTCAGTCTTAGCAAACAGTTCGTCTGCAATTTCCGGGAAGGAGCGTTTAAGTGAAGTGTAACGAACTTCACCCTGCAGGAATTCCTGGAAGTTGCCGGTCGGTTCTTTGGAGTCTAAGCTGAATGGATTTTTATCGCTGCCGCGAAGCTGCGGATTGTAGCGGTAAGTTGCCCAATAACCGCATTCAACGGCACGTTTCGTTTCATTCTGACTCTTGCCCATACCGCAGCGCAGACCATGATTGATACATGGAGCATATGCAATGATGAGAGAAGGTCCTTTATAATTTTCAGCTTCAACGATGGCTTTTAAAGTCTGGTTTTTGTCATAACCCATAGCAATCTGAGCAACATATACGTAGCCATAGCTCATAGCCATCATGCCGATGTCTTTTTTCTTAGTGCGTTTACCTGCTGCGGCAAACTGAGCGATAGCTGCCGCCGGAGTGGCTTTGGAGGACTGACCGCCCGTATTGGAGTAAACTTCCGTATCGAGAATTAATACATTGACATCTTCACCGGAAGCGAGTACGTGGTCGAGACCGCCGTAACCGATATCGTAACCCCAGCCGTCGCCGCCGATAATCCACTGCGAGCGTTTTACAAAGAAATCTTTTTTATCGTAGATTTCGTTTAAGAGTTCATTATCGCCTTTTTCAGCTTCCAGAAGTGCTGTCAGTTTATCGGCACGTTCACGGCTGCCTTCGCCTTCATTGATGTTTTCTTTCCAATCAGCAAGGGCTGCTTTGAGGTCCTCGCTGCCGAAACCTGCTTCAAGAGCGGCATCTACTTTGGAGGAAAGTGCTTCACGTACTGCTTTTGTGCCGAGGAACATGCCAAGACCGTATTCAGCATTATCTTCAAACAGGGAGTTTGCCCAAGCAGGACCCTGTCCTTTATGATTTTTCGTGTACGGCATGGAAGGTGCGGAACCGCCCCAGATGGAAGAACAGCCAGTAGCATTTGCTACCATCATGCGGTCGCCGAAAAGCTGAGTGATGAGTTTAACATACGGTGTTTCACCGCAGCCTGCGCAGGCACCAGAGAACTCAAGCAGCGGTTTTTCAAACTGACTGCCTTTGAGCGTGGTTTTCTTCATCGGATTTTTCTTCGGTGCAACTTTCGTTTCATCGACAGCATAATCAAATTCGGGCTGTTTAGCCAGCTGCGTGCCAATCGGTTTCATAGTGAGTGCGGAGCCTTTTGGAGCCGGGCAGATGTCTGCACAGTTGCCACAGCCTTCACAGTCCTGTGCAGAAATAGTGATAGCGAAATGAAGTCCTTTTGCACCGAGTGCTGGTTTTGTCTTCATGCCTTCCGGAGCATTGGCTACTTCCTCATCTGTCATTAGTACAGGGCGGATTGCAGCATGCGGACACACGAAGGAGCACTGATTGCACTGGATACATTTATCAATATCCCATTCCGGTACGTTGATGGCAATACCGCGTTTTTCATAAGCGGAAGTACCAACAGGGAATGTACCGTCTTCTCTGTTTCTGAATGCACTTACAGGCAGTTCATCGCCTTCCTGGCGGTTCATCGGATTTTGGATATTTCTGATGAAGTCCGGTACATCCGTATCATGAACATCTTCATCTACGGCATCTTTCCAGGAAGCAGGAACTTCTACTTTATGCAGTGCTTCGATACCTTTATCGATAGCACCGTTGTTCATGTCAACAATGTTCTGGCCTTTTTTGCCGTAGGAAGTAACAACGGCGTCTTTTAAATACTTAACGGCTTCGTCAATCGGAATGATGTTGGCAAGTTTGAAGAATGCCGACTGCATAACCATGTTGAAACGGCCGCCGAGACCGAGTTCCTGAGCTATTTTAACGGCGTTTACCGTATAGAAATTGATATTATTGGCTGCAATATAACGTTTCATGTATGCAGGCAGTTTTTCGCTCAATTCTTTATCGCTCCAGAGCGTATTGAGCAGGAACGTACCGTTTTGTTTCAGACCGGCAAGCAGATTGTATTTGTCAACATAAGACTGCTGCGAGCAGGAAATGAAATTTGCTTTATTAATGAGATAAGGGGAACGGATAGGTTTTTTACCGAAACGCAGATGTGACATGGTGATACCGCCGGATTTTTTGGAGTCATAGGCAAAATATGCCTTGTTTATCCTACCATCGACCCGGCTACCCGTACTTTCCCGGTAGAGATA
>USIX01000164.1 GCA_900554895.1 uncultured Megamonas sp.
AGGCTTATAATTAGTGATGTTTGATATGTTCATGGGCGTTTATCCTCCATAATCACATTATGTCACTAATACACACTTTTATCTACATAATTTACTTAGAGTATCTCCTATTTAAATCTTCTCTCTTAAATCCAATGCTTTTTGATATAATCCCGTCAGATAATATATATCATCATTTTCTCTGAAATAAAACAAAGGCATATTTTCTTCCGGAATATTTTTTATACATTCCTTTCGTACTTTTTCCACCAAATCCCTATCAATCAAATCACCGGTAAATACGATTATATTGGGATTAATAAGTACGATTATAGCCGGTATTATCTGCATCATCAGTGGAAAACATTTATCCTTTTTCCATAAATTCATCTGTTCCTTCAAACCTATGCCATAAGGCAAAAATCCCAACGTTCCGGCAAACTGATTAGCACCCTTTATTATCGTTCCCTTATACACTGTCGCCAACCCCGGTATAATATTTTCGGCAAAATAAGCCAGCGTTATAATATCACTGTCTATGCCCGATTTTTTATAATAACCATAAGCTTTAAAATGCATATTATTGCCTAAATATATTTGCCGATCTATATTATTTTCCATTTTTTCCCTGAACGGTACATCTTCCAATTCTTCAATATCACAATGACGAATAATTCCATTTTCTACCACACCAGGCAGCCCTACCATGATTTGTGCTATACTCGGAAATATATCGCACAATTTTTTTATACTGTTTTCAACTGTTTCATAATCAAGATATTCATAAACTTCTTCACTATGATGAATTATATTACCCAGTGGGGATACCACAGAACAGCGGAGTGTTTTTTTTTCTTTTACCACTTCAACTCTTACACATAAAATGCTTTTATAGTATTCATTTATCCGATAAACAACCGTACTTCTGCCAACACCCTGTAATTGCTGTTTAGTACCGCAAAGTTCACCGCTTTTTTCCATTTCATTCAATAAAGTATTACAAGTCGCTACACTCAAACTCGTCTTTATAGCAATACTCTGTTTCGTATATTCTCCGCCTTGCCATAAAATACGTCTAATTTTATTCTTATTAACTTTACGGATATCTGCTGTATCTTTCATTATTATTTCTCCTATTTTATTATTATAAGTATTATAATAATATTTATTATAAATATTGTCAATATTTTATTATAAAAAACCTCCGATAGTCAATTCTTAAAGACTGACTACGGAGGTTTTTTTATTTTTTACTTTCCGTAATACTGTTCATCGGATACCTGTTCCAGCCAGTTTACATTGGAACCGTCTACCGCTTCACAAAGTGAAATATGCGTCATTTTTGTATTGTATCCAGCGCCGTGCCAATGTTTTACTCCCGGCGGACACCAGATTACATCACCCGGATTTATTACCTGTATAGGTTTTCCCCATTCCTGTGTAAGACCTTGTCCTTCTGTTACTATCAGCATCTGTCCTTTCGGATGAGTATGCCATGAAGAGTGTGTACCCGGTTCAAATGTTACGTATGCTCCTCCGATATTTCTGTCATCAATATTACTAAACAGCGGTTCAATTATTACATTGCCGTTGAAAATACTCGTCGGTCCTTTTGTTGCCGCCTGTTCGCCGTTTCGGGTAATAACCTGATGATTAGCCGTATCGGCTGCAAAGCCAATTGTTCCTGTCAGACATGTCGAAAGAGCCAGAGCTCCCGCTACCAATAATTTTTTATACATGAAATCGCCATCCTTTCCGAATTTTGATTTCATTATAATAATTGAAGCCGACTTCAAGTCAATGTATATATTTTAATTTTAAAGATACTTTATAAGCATTTTTAAAAATGCTTATAAAGTATTAAACAGAATAAACCTTAACATATATAAAAAATCGAAATTAAGAACGTACCTTCAGCGCAATATAAGGAAAAAAGAATTAATTATTAATTTATCTTCATATTGCGCCGGGCAATTTTTCTTTGGTACAGCGAAAGCGAAACGTTTTTAAGTTTCTTTTTGGTTCATTTTTCTTTGATTTCAAAGAAAAATGAACAATTTAAATTTCACGTTCATCAACTGCTGTTTCCAGTGCTATTTTAATCATATCATCAAATGAACGCTCACGTTCTTTTGCTGTTGTTTCTTCCCCTGTAAATAAATGATTACTTACGGTGAAGATACCGAGTGCTTTTACATTATAACGCGCCGCCAACATATAAAGCGCGGCTGCTTCCATTTCCACAGCCAGACAGCCGTACTGAATCAATTTCTGTAAATCCACTTCTTCATCGTAAAAACGGTCCTGACAATATATATTGCCGACTTTTACAGGAATATTCATCTTTTTCGCATTGTGATATGCCTTTCCCAAAAGCTCAAAATCGGCAAGAGGTGCATAATGAAGCCCCGCACCGAACGTTCTGACCACAATACCGCTGTCTGTAGTAGTTCCCTGAGCAATTACCACATCTCGTACGTGTACATCATCTTTCAAACCGCCGCAGGTGCCGACACGGATTAATTTTTTCGCACCGTAATCACAGATTAACTCATGCGCATAAATGGAAATAGACGGAATTCCCATTCCTGTTCCCTGCACCGTTATTTTCTTTCCCTTATACGTTCCCGTATAACCGAACATATTACGGATATGATTATAACATACAGGATTTTCTAAAAATTTCTCTGCAATGTATTTAGCACGCAGCGGGTCGCCCGGCAAAAGTACAGCTTCTGCAATTTCATCTTTTTTAGCTTCAATATGATTACTCATAATTATCCCTCTTTCTCTAAATTTTAGTTGTATCAATTTTAAACAATGCAGCTTTAAATTTATTCTGCAACTCCACATGAATTCCGGTTTTATGGGCTTCATTCGGATAGCAAATCACCAAATCACCGTATTTCGTCAACAGATTGATATTATTCGGTCGTGTCTCCTCTATCATCATAGTATCACCGCTTCGGTCATAATGGTATGTTTTCAATCCGGCTGTATCTTTTACGTCAATCCGTTCCTGTCCATTGATTAAAATATATATATCTATATGATTTTTATGCGCCTGCCAGTACCTGTCCTGTGCTATCTGTGTTTCATATTCATCGATACGTAAACTTATATATCCTTTATCCGTAACATACCTGCCCGGCCTGTAATTTTCTACATCATGATTTTGAAAAAAATCCAAACAGTATTTTATATCCTCATTCCATGATAAATCACCCATATTTTTTATATTCATACTAATCACCACATTTCACCTCCAAACAAAAATAGCGGCTGTAGCTAATGCTATCAACCGCTATTAATTCATTTATTGACCGGATTAGCCAACATCTGTTTTTGTAGCAACAAGACGAGCTTTAGCACGTGCCATAGCTGCACGAGCGCGAAGCGTATCAAAGTCAACATGCACTTCTGGATTTTTATTAAACTCCTCCAGACGTTTTTTGGCACGTTCATATGCTTTTTTAGCTCTGTTTATATCAATTTCAATCGGAAGTTCAGCTGCACTTGCAAGTACAATGATTTTATCCGGCTGTACTTCCATAAAACCGCCGCTGACTGCGATAAGATTTTCCGTTCCGTCAATCATCGCTTTCATGGCATGAGGCACGAGCCCTGCCAAAAGCGGAGCGTGCTTTGGCAGTATGCCGAGGTCGCCGCTAATTGAACGTACGATAAGCATATCTATATCAGCAGAATATACTACTTTGTTGGGAGAAATAATTTCCAGCTTTATTTTAGCCATAAATCATCCCTCTTTCTTCATTTTATTTGCTGCCTCAACAACTTCATCGATACTGCCGACCATGTAGAAAGCACTTTCCGGCAAGTCATCGTATTTACCTGCTAAAATTTCTTTGAAACCGCGAATTGTTTCTTTCAATGGTACATATTTACCCGGTGTTCCTGTAAACTGTTCTGCAACGAAGAACGGCTGAGACAAAAATCTCTGGATTTTACGCGCTCTGGCTACGGTAAGTTTATCTTCATCTGACAATTCTTCCATACCCAAAATAGCGATAATGTCCTGAAGTTCATTGTATTTCTGCAAAATAGCCTGTACACCGCGGGCTACTTCATAATGGTCCTGACCGATTACATGCGGGTCAAGAATACGGGAAGTAGAATCAAGCGGGTCAACGGCCGGATAAATACCAAGTTCGGCAATCTGACGAGAAAGAACCGTTGTTGCATCCAAATGTGCAAATGTAGCAGCCGGAGCCGGGTCAGTCAAGTCATCGGCCGGTACGTATACTGCCTGAACGGATGTAATGGAACCTTTTTTCGTGGAAGTGATACGTTCCTGAAGAGAACCGACGTCCGTACCGAGTGTCGGCTGATAACCAACGGCAGACGGCATACGTCCGAGAAGTGCGGATACTTCTGAACCTGCCTGAATGAAACGGAAAATATTATCAATGAATAATAATACGTCCTGATTTTGCACATCACGGAAATATTCCGCCATTGTAAGACCGGTAAGTGCTACACGCATACGAGCTCCCGGCGGTTCGTTCATCTGTCCGTAAACGAGAGCCGTCTTATCAATAACGCCGGATTCTTTCATTTCGTTCCAGAGGTCATTACCTTCACGCGTACGTTCACCTACGCCGGAAAATACGGAATAACCGCCGTGCTGAGTTGCAATATTATGGATAAGTTCCATGATAAGAACTGTTTTACCTACACCTGCACCGCCGAACAAACCGATTTTACCACCGCGGGAATACGGAGCAATAAGGTCAACGACTTTAATGCCTGTTTCCAAAATCTGCGTAGATGTTTCCTGTTCATCGAATTTCGGAGCCGGACGATGGATAGGCCATGCTTCTTTATTGCCAACCGGAGTATCATCATGGTCAACAGTTCTGCCGAGTACGTTGAATACACGGCCAAGCGTAGCATCCCCTACCGGAACTTTAATCGGAGAACCGGTGTCTTCAGCTTCCATGCCGCGCATCAAACCATCTGTAGAGCTCATGGCGATACAACGTGTAACATTATCTCCCAAATGCTGCATAACTTCAACGACCAAATCGATGTCAATATCACCCGATTTACCTTTGATTGTTACCGCATTCAAAATTCCCGGCAGTGCTTCCGCCGGAAACTCTATATCAACAACAGGTCCGATAACCTGTACAACTTTACCTTTTGCCACTTAGAAACCTCCTTACTTCAGAGCTTCCGCACCGCCCACGATTTCAGTAATTTCGCGAGTAATGCCAGCCTGACGTACTTTATTATAATGCAAATCAAGTTTAGAGATGAGTTCTTCAG
>USIX01000165.1 GCA_900554895.1 uncultured Megamonas sp.
GCTATATCGTAGACCTTGCAGAAGCTATTGCTTTCAATAAAAAAGCTCGTATGCTCTTAATCGTTGAAAATGACGGTGCTATCTCCAACTTCGACCCGACAGCTATGGTTGAAATTCCGTGTATCGTAGGCTCCAACGGTTATGAAAAAGTAAGCATCGGTAAAATTCCTCAGTTCCAGAAAGGTTTGATGGAAGAACAGGTTTCCGTTGAAAAACTCGTAGTTGAAGCTTGGATTACAGGCAGCTACCAGAAACTGTGGCAGGCACTCACATTATCCAAAACTGTACCTAGCGCTTCTGTGGCAAAAGCAATTCTGGATGATTTAATTGAAGCCAATAAAGATTACTGGCCTGAACTTAAATAAATTAGCTCCACTATTAAGATTGAGGCACGAAGCAGCAGCTTTGTGCCTCCTTTCTTGAGAAAAAATAGTTAGACAATTTATATGATTTTTATAAGTAATAAAGTTGGTTTCATATATTATTATTGAAGAGTTATTTTAAAATGAAAGGACGGCAAGGAAAATGGCTTTTAGTAAAGATGTCGTAATGCAGAAAATACAGCGTTTCGGCGGCGCGATGTTTACACCGGTTATAATGTTCGGTGTGTTCGGTATTTTCGTAGCAATTTCCATTTTATGTAAAAATCCGATGATTTTCGGCAGTATTGCTGAAAAAGGAACTGCTTGGTATGATTTCTGGTATATTATTGAACAGGGTGCATGGACGGTATTCAATCAACTTCCGCTTCTGTTCGTAATCGGTCTGCCTATCGGTCTGGCCAAAAAAGAAAATGCCAGAGCCGTTATGGAAGCATTTTTGATTTATCTTATTTTCAATTATTTTGTCTGCGGCATGCTCACTTTGTGGGGACCTACTTTCGGTGTAGATTTTGCACAGGACCCGGTTCCAGGTAGCGGTCTTACAACAATCGCCAATATAAAAACACTCGATACGAGCATGGTTGGTGCCATTTTGATTGCTTCTCTCGCCGTATGGTTACATAACAAATTATTTGATGTTGATGTACCGGAATGGCTCGGTTTGTTTAAAGGTTCTTCACTCGTTGTTGTAGCAGGTTTTGCTTTGATGCTTCCTGTTGCTCTTCTTTTCTGTCTTATTTGGCCTCATTTTCAGGCTGCAATCGCTTCGCTTCAGGGCTTTTTAACAAGCGCAGGTGTGCTCGGCGTGTGGGTTTATACATTCCTCGAACGTATCCTCATTCCGACAGGTCTGCATCACTTCATATATATTCCGTTTATTTTCGGTCCTGCCGTTGTTGACGGCGGTATTCAGGCTTACTGGCTCCAGCATATTCAGCAGTTTGCCCAGTCCACTCAGCCTCTTATCGAATTGTTCCCGCAAGGCGGTTTTGCGCTGCACGGCATGAGTAAAATGTTCGGCTGCCCTGGTATCGCACTTGCTATTTACTTCACTGCTAAGAAAGAAAACCGTAAAAAAGTCGGCTCCTTACTGTTCCCGGCTGCAATCGTTGCTCTTCTTTGCGGTATTACAGAACCACTTGAATTTACATTCTTATTCGTTGCTCCTGTACTTTTCTTAATTCATGCACTTTTAGCCGGTACATTTGCAGCTACTCTTTATTTCTTCGGTGTAACCGGTAACTTTGGTGGCGGTCTTTTGGACTGCGCTCTGTTCCAGAACTGGATACCTCTCTTTAACAATCACTGGGATACTTATCTCACACAGATTATTATCGGTTTAATCTTCACCTGCATTTGGTTCGTTGTATTCAGAACATTAATTATAAAACTCAACCTTAAAACTCCTGGCCGCGGTGATAATGAAGAAATTAAACTTTACAGAAAAGCCGACTATAAAGCAAAACAGGCAGGTAAAGGCGGTCATATGGATGAACGTGACATGAAAGCAGCTGCATTTTTGCAGGCTCTTGGCGGTAAAAACAACATCCAGGATGTTACAAACTGTGCAACCCGTCTGCGCGTAACGGTTAAAGATGACAGTCTCGTACAGCCGGCAGGTGCATTTACGGCTGCAGGTGCACACGGTCTTGTGCATAACGGTCGCGCCATTCAGGTAATCGTAGGTCTTTCCGTTCCACAGGTTCGTGAACGTTTTGAAGCACTTTTGCAAGCACCGGATGATGCTATTCCCACTTTTGAAACAGAACCGGCAGCAGAAGAAAAAGCACCGGAAAATAAAGTAGAAAATACGCAGAGTCTTAATGCACAGCTTACAGCATTTGCAACAGGTCATCTCGTACCGATTGAAAAAGTTCCGGATGCCGGCTTTGCGTCCAAAGCTATGGGGGACGGTGTCGGTATCACCCCGACGGAAAAATATATCACAGCTCCGGCAGACGGTTCCGTTATGATGGTAATGGAAGCAACAGGTCATGCGATTGGCCTTAAACTTGATACGGATATGGAAATTTTAATTCACATCGGTATCGATACAGTCAATATGAACGGAGACGGCTTCAATGTTCTCGTTAAAACGGGCGACAACGTAAAAGCAGGCGACAAACTCGTGGAAATCGATATTGATAAGATTAAAAAAGCCGGTTACAATCCAATAACGATTATGGCTGTAACGAACTGTGCTCAATTCGGTGCACTTAAATTCAGTCCGGAACAGGATGTTATTGCCGGTAAATCCACTATAGCAAATTATTAATAGCTATCCCCATACTAACAAATAAAATATATTTTGGTAAAAGAGGCTTGTTTAATGAGCCTCTTTTATTTTTAAGGTGAGACATATTATGACATTGGAAAAATTGATAAATAGTAATGCTAAATATTTAAATGATACGGATTTGATTATCTGGAAATATATATCAGTGCATAAACGTGAATGCAGTAAGATGTCTATTGAGGAAATGGCGCAAGCATGTAATGTATCCAAAACGACAATAATACGTTTTGCCAAGAAAATCACTCTTACAGGTTTTTCACATTTAAAAATAAAATTAAAAGATGAAATAAATAAAAATAAATCGCAGGCAGAAAATTTGTCTGTAAAAAAACAGTTATCCCGTTATATAGATGAAGATATTAATGAAGTGGATTTTGATAAAATCAATAAAATGATACATGATGCGGGACGCATATTTATTTATGCTTCAGGCTATGTGCAGCAGAATGCAGTTAATGAAATAATGCGCTTGTTTACTTATGCCGATGTACACATGTTTGAAATAAAAGGATATGATGAATGTGATATTATAATGAAAAATATCAGAAAAGGAGATTTGTTCATTATTGTATCGTTGAGTGGTGAAACGAAAAGTGTGATAGATATTGCACAGAGACTGCACATGTATAAAATTCCGCTAATATCCATTGTGAGATTGAAAAATACGCCGCTGGCACAGCTCAGTGATGAGAATATCTATATTAAACCGCTTATTCTTCCTACAGGACTTGCAACGGAGTATACATCAATGGCAGGATTTTTCGTCATGGCGGAATTATGGTTTATAAGCTATACAAAATACTGTATTGATTTATAAATAAAGTTTATGAACAGAGCATAAAGAAAAATTTTTCATTTAATGTGATATATACCGATTATATGCAATTATTTCCTAAAGAACTTAAAACTATTGAATTTAATAGCTGATTAAATTATCATAAAATACGAAGTTGGGATATCTTCAATAGACAAAATTTATAACTATTTCATGAAAAAAGTAAAATTTTGCAAAAATAATTTTATTTTAGAACCTAGTATCTTTTCTTAATGAGAAGATACATTCTCTGTATTATGAGATTGAGAGGGAAGTATTTTATGGTGATTAGCAAAGATATAATTATTCAAAAATTACAGCGTTTTGGTGGCGCGATGTTTGCACCAGTACTGCTGTTTGGTGTATTCGGATTACTGGTGGTAATAGCAATTTTGGTAAAAAATCCGTTACTTTTCGGTGACATGGCAACGGAGGGAACTGGTTGGTATAATTTCTGGTACATTGTGGAACAGGGAGCATGGACAGCCTTCAAGCAGATACCTCTTTTATTTGTTATCGGTCTGCCGATAGGGCTTGCTCGCAAGGAAAATGCCAGAGCATGTATGGAATCGTTTTTGATTTATATAATTTTTAGTTATTTTATGAATGCTATGTTGACGCTTTGGGGGCCGATGTTTGGCGTAGATTTTATGCAGGAGCCGGTTCCAGGTAGCGGTCTTACTACAGTTGCCAACATTAAGGTAATGGATACAGGTATGATAGGTGCAATTATAATTGCTTCCTTATCGGTATATTTGCATGGGAAATTATTTGATATAAATGTACCGGAATATTTAGGACTGTTTAAAGGGTCGTCGCTTGTTGTCGTTGCAGGATTTTTCTTGATGCTGCCAATTGCATTTATTTTCTGCTGGATATGGCCGGTATTTCAGGCAGGAATAGAATCGCTTCAGGGTTTTTTAACCTCTTCAGGTGTATTCGGTGTATGGCTGTACACTTTTCTGGAACGTATTTTAATTCCTACAGGATTGCATCATTTCGTTTATATGCCGTTCATTTATGGACCGGCTATTGTCAATGACGGGATACAGGTTTACTGGCTCCAGCATTTACAGGATTTTGCTCAATCCGCTAAACCGATGATAGAATTATTTCCGCAGGGCGGATTTGCACTGCATGGTATGAGTAAAATATTTGCCGCTCCGGGTATTGCATTGGCATTTTATTATACGGCTAAACCGCAACGTCGTAAAAAACTGATGGCAATTCTTGTTCCGGCAGTTATAACAGCTGTTCTTTGCGGTATCACAGAGCCGTTGGAATTTACTTTTTTATTTGTAGCTCCATTTTTATTTTTTGTTCATGCTGTTTTAGCCGGTACATTGGCGGCAACCATGTATTTTTTCGGTGTTACTGGTAATTTCGGTGGCGGTATGATAGACTTTTTATTCCAGAACTGGATACCGCTTTTCAATAATCATTGGAAAATGTATGTAATTCAAATTATTATCGGTATTATTTTTACCTGCATATGGTTTATTGTATTTAGATTTTTAATCTTGAAATTTAATTTAAAAACACCTGGACGTGGTGATGATGAACCAGAAATAAAATTATATACAAAAGCCGACTATAAAGCAAAACAGGCAGGTAAAGGCGGTCATATGGACGAACGCGACATGAAAGCGGCGGTGTTCTTGCAGGCGCTTGGCGGCAGAAATAATATTGTGGACGTTACGAACTGCGCAACCCGTCTGCGTGTAACGGTAAGGGATGACAAACTCGTACAGCCGGCAGGTACATTTACGGCTGCA
>USIX01000166.1 GCA_900554895.1 uncultured Megamonas sp.
CAGAAAAAGACTCAAGCAGTTCTTCGTGCAGTGTGGCGCATTTAAAATCGGACTGCTGCTGCATATAGCCGATGCTGTCGGCACTGTCAATGCTGATAGTGCCGCTGTCGTATTCGCAAAGACCGAGCAGGCATTTCATAAGAGTTGATTTTCCGGCACCGTTAGGGCCGACAAAACCGATTTTATCGCCGCGGGCAACATCAAAAGTTACATTATGAAATAATTCTTCTATACCAAAAGATTTACCTAAATCTTTTATGCGTAAAATTCCCAAATGAAGTCACGTCTCCTTAATCAATTTTGTTTTTGGTAATCAAGACCGATATTGACCGTTGCCTGTCCGGTACTTCCGCCGGACATAATCGTGCAGGCAAAAGGCATACCGTAAAAACAGTTCAGTTCGTTTTCATTGGCGGTAATGGTGGTATGTTCGCGTGAAGAAGTATTGCCTGTTTCGACACTGGATATTTTAAATCCTTTGTGCTTTAAAATGTCGGCAACTTCTGCGCCTGCGCCGTTAATACCGCTGGAATTTATAACGAGTACGGTAATATCTTCGTTTTTTACAGGTTTTGTTTCCTGGCTTGTTTGTGCCACTGTTTGTTCTTCCGTTGTATTTTCTGCAGGGATATCATCAGCACTGTCACCCATTTTTAAGCCCTTAGGCAGGGATTTTTTATATTGTTCGATAGTAGTTTCGGTATCTTTCTGTGCTTTGTCATCAAGTGTTATATTCATGTTCTGGGCGATAAGTTCACGTGATTTTGCTATATCCGGTATCCAGTAGCTGATATCTTCTATATAAGCCGGTTTGCCCGGTATCATGGCGGAATTCAGTCCGTTTTGCTGGATGGTAGGCAGGTCGGTAATTAAAGCAATCATTGTATCGAGCGGCATATTGGTCTGAATGGCGGAAGAAACATTTTTGATGATTTCAGGCAGTTTCGGCAGAACGGCAGGTGAAATAACCTGGCTCATAAGTGCTTTCATGAATTTTTGCTGGCGATTAATGCGCCCAATATCGCCCTCGCCGTCACGATAGCGCACGTATTGGATGGCCGTCTTACCGTCCATATGTTGCTTGCCGGGGTAGAGGTCGATTACAAGTCCGCCGTCATCATCCCACGGGTCTTCATAATACATTCTTTTTTCTACATCGATATCAACACCGCCGACAGCATCGATGATTTTTTCAAAAGCATGAATATCAATCATTACATAGTAATCCATCGGCACATTTAAAAAGGCTTCCACTGTTTTTTGCGTCAGTTCATGTCCGCCGTAAGCGTAGGCGTGATTGATTTTATCATAATCGTTTTTTTCGATATGAACACGGGTATCGCGCGGCAAAGACAGTAAAGAGGCTTTCTTGTCGGCTGGGTTGTATGTAAGAACCATTAATGTATCACTGCGGCCGACATCATCAGCGCGCCTGTCTACTCCCATTATCATTATATTAAGGGAATTTGATTGTTGGCTGGCAACGGTGGGTGTTGTATCTTCATTATCACTTGTGCATAAATAATAAATGAAGCCGCTGATAATCATCAACAATATAATAATAAGTGTGATTAAACGATTGTAATTTTTCTTCTTTTTATATACTTTTCTTGGAGCAGGAGAATGTATTTCCTCATAATGCTCTTCCTGCCATTTGCGGCTTATCCATTCCGGTGCATCTGGCAAGTCAAAATCCTTGTTATCGTTATTGTCCGTATCGGTGCTGTCATCGTGCAGGTCCTCGGATGATGCTGTATCGATTGTATTATTGTCCGATTTTTTTTCGTGTTTATCATTAGTATTATCCAAAGTAAAAACTCCTAAATAAATATTAAGGTAAGATAATTGTATCAACCTAGTTAGTATATCAAATATAGAGCGTGTTTTCAATTTTCAAATGGCGTTAATATTTATAAAACCTATGTATAAAAATGTAAAACAAAACCATTCTTTTTTTTATTTATACAATTTTAATGCAAATTTTTCTTGATTTTTGGCGGATAAACACTTATACTAAGAGCAGTAAACAGCTTTTTTGTTCTGACGTAATAGACATGTGCTTCTGGATGAAACGGCGTGGTTTAATTGATTTGAACGTTTAAGGAGTTTTTTTAATGGAGTTTCAAGACAAAACATTAGTATGTAAAGATTGCGGTAAGGAATTTATTTTCAGTGCAGGCGAACAGGCTTTTTATGCTGAAAAGGGATTTGAAAACGAACCGGCACGTTGCCATGAATGCCGTGATAAAAGACGTCGTGAACGCAGTGGCGAAGCACAGCAGCGTCAGATGTACACTGTACAGTGCGCACAGTGTGGAAAAGAAACGCAAGTTCCGTTTGAACCGAAAGGTGACCGCCCAGTTTATTGCCGTGACTGCTTTAATGCAAGACGCAATAAATAATCGTTTAACCGTTAATTTGTCCTAACCGGCAGCGAAGCTCGGATTTGTCCGGGCTTTTTTTACGGCTTAGGGTTGATTATAATTTTATTGAAAGGATGTACGACATAAATGAGTAAAAAATTGTTAATGCTTTGCGCTCTGTGTGTTTTTGCCGTAAGTGCATTATTTGCAGGTTGCGGTGGACAGGAACAGGCAAAAGGCTCCGAAGATGGCGAAAAAGTTCTGCGCGTAGGCGTAAATGCGGATTTTGCTCCGTTTGAATTCCAGGATGAAAACGGCAGCAGTGAATATCAGGGCTTTGATATGGACCTTATCCGCGCTGTAGCAAAAGAAATGGGTTATACAGCTGATATTCAGAACATTAATTTTGACGGACTTATTCCTGCTATGGAATCCGGTAATATCGATATTATCGCTTCCGGTATGACAATCAACGATACACGCAAACAACAGGTGGATTTTTCCGACCCGTACTATACATCCGGTCTGACAATTGTTGTTCCTGCTGATAATCAGGATATTAAAGGTTTTGCTGATTTGAAGGGCAAACGTATTGCTGTACAAATCGGAACGACAAGTATGGCTGAAGCACAGAAAATCGAAGGCGCTGAAGTAAAAGCATTAAACAGCTCCGCCGATACTTTCATGGAACTCAAAGCCGGCAATGTTGATGCAGTAATCAATGACCTTCCGGTAAATGATTATTTCATTAAGAAAACTGGTGCTACAGACGTAAAACGTCTGGAAGAAAGATTAACTTCTGAAGAATACGGTTTTGCAATGAAAAAAGGCAACACTGAATTAGTGCAGAAAGTTAATGACGCATTAAAAACTCTTAAAGAAAATGGTGAATACGACAAAATCTATGAAAAATGGTTTGGTACAAAACCGGGCAAATAATAGATATTTTTGACGTGGTAACCTGATAGGGCACTGTTTCTCAGTGCCCTTTTTCTGTAATAGGCATAAAAGGATAAGGAGGATTTGAATTTTGGATTTTAGATTTGATATTATTGTAAATGCCTTTCCTTTGCTGATAGAAGGGGCTATTTTTACAATACAGATTACAGTTTTAAGTGTAGCTATTGGTATAGTTATCGGTCTGTTTGTCGGTATCGGACGCATTAGCAGTATAAAAATAATCAGATATTTATCGGCTGTTTATGTTGATTTTTTACGCGGTACACCGCTTTTAGTACAGATTTTCTTAATATATTTTGCACTTCCCGTAATTACGGGTATAAATATGAACCCGTTTGTAGCGGCAATAACGGCATGTAGCATTAACAGCGGTGCATATGTGGCTGAAATTTTCAGAGCCGGCATTCAGTCCATCGATGAAGGGCAGATGGAAGCGGGCCGTTCGCTCGGTCTTTCGTGGGTGCAGACGATGCGCTACATTATTGTTCCGCAGGCTTTTAAACGTGTAATTCCGCCGCTCGGCAATGAATTTATCGCTCTTTTGAAGGATTCGTCTCTCGTATCGGTAATCGGTTTTGAAGAATTGACTCGTCGCGGACAGCTCGTTATTGCCAGAACGTATGCATCTTTGGAAATCTGGATTTGCGTTGCACTTATTTATCTGGTAATGACACTTTCGATATCCCGTTTCGTAGCATATTTGGAAAGAAGGTATCAAGTATAATATGACAATGATAGAAATTAAAAATCTGCATAAGTCTTTTGGTCATATAGAAGTTTTAAAAGGCGTGGATGTTTCCATCGAAGAAAAGGAAGTAGTGGTTATCATAGGGCCGAGCGGCTCCGGTAAATCTACTTTGCTTCGCTGCATGAATTATCTGGAAGAGCCGACAAGCGGCGATATCACGGTCAATAATATGAAACTTGACAAACATGCGGATATCAATAAAATACGTGAAAATATCGGTATGGTTTTCCAGCGCTTTAATTTGTTTCCGCATATGACTGTTTTGGAAAATATTACTTTAGCGCCGATGAAAGTACTTAAAGTTGCCAAAAATGAAGCGGTGGAAACGGCTATGGATTTATTGCAGCGCGTAGGTCTTAAAGAAAAAGCCTCCGCTTATCCGAGCCAGCTTTCCGGCGGTCAGCAGCAGCGTGTGGCTATTGCTCGCGCACTTGCCATGAAGCCGAAAGTTATGTTGTTTGACGAACCGACTTCCGCGCTTGACCCGGAAATGGTTACGGAAGTATTGGATGTTATGAAGAAACTTGCGCAACAGGGTATGACAATGGTTGTTGTAACGCATGAAATGGGATTTGCCAGAGAAGTGGGCGACCGTGTGTTGTTTGTTGATGAAGGCAAAATTATTGAAGAAGGCACACCGAGGGAAATATTTGAAAATCCTAAACAGGAACGTACAAAATTATTCCTGTCGAAAATTTTATAAAATATTATGGAAGGGATAGCTGAGATTTTTTATTTAAGCTATCCTTTTTTTGTTGACAAACAAAATTTTTTTTGGTAAAATTTTTTATTACCAGACGTATGAAGATTAGATGAAAAATCTTCGTACAAAAGCAAAAAAACTTTATGTTTTTTGCAGGATTATTATGGTAAAATAATCCTTGGGGATTGACATAAACCCTGTAAAAAAGTATGTCATCAAGTAACTATCCTTGATTAATGTTATAGATTTATCTATGACTTTATATATTTTTAGGAGTGGATGATATGTACAAAAAGAAATATGTTCAGCAATTATAAAGCAAGGTCTTTAAAAAGAAAAAGCGCCTTGCCTTTTTAACGTTAGTGAAGAATTAACGCTTGCAGGACATATTTTTTTAAGCTGTCATTCACATATTTTAATTAGTTCAATTCGGTTTGAGGGGTGAAGATTTTAATGTTCAATCCTGTCTCAGTTGGTA
>USIX01000167.1 GCA_900554895.1 uncultured Megamonas sp.
TCCAGCAGACGGCAGTACATTTCAAAACCGACGCTTGATATATGACCGTGCTGCTGTGCTCCGAGCAAATCGCCCGCACCGCGGATTTCCAAATCCCGCATGGCGATTTTAAAGCCTGAGCCGAGTTCGGCAAATTCTTTTATTGCCTGCAGCCTTTTTTCCGCCGTTTCGGACAAAATTTTATCCTTCTGATAAATAAAATATGCAAAAGCCATCTGCTTGGAACGGCCGACACGACCTCGCATCTGATACAGCTGGGACAGTCCGAAATTATCCGCATTATAGATAATTATCGTATTGGCATTCGGTACATCAAGTCCGTTTTCAATGATACTCGTAGCTATGAGCATATCGTATTTGCCTTCGTAGAAATTGAGCATAGCGCGCTCCAGCTCTTCCTCCGTCATTTGCCCGTGTGCCACGCCAATTCTCATATCCGGCAGCATGGACGATAAATGCAGATACATTTTGCCGATACTTTCAATGCGGTTGTAAATAAAATATACCTGTCCGCCGCGGCGTACTTCACGTTTTATGGCATCACGGATAATCATGTCGTTGTTTTCAATTACATATGTCTGTACGGGGAAACGTTCCTGCGGCGGTGTTTCAATAATACTCATATCCCGTGCTCCTACCAGAGACATATGCAGTGTACGCGGTATCGGTGTGGCACTCAGTGACAGTACATCAATATTTTTACTGATACGTTTGATTTTTTCTTTCTGTTTTACGCCAAAGCGTTGTTCTTCATCAACGATTAAAAGCCCTAAATCCTTGAATTTTACTTTTTTATCGTTAAGAATGGCATGTGTGCCGATTAATACATCAATCTGTCCCACAGCCAAATCCTCAAGCGTTTTTTTCTGTTCTTTCGGACTGTTAAAACGGCAGATAATGCCGACATTAGGCCCGAAGCCCTTAAATCGGTTCGTGAAAGTCTTATAATGCTGCTGCACTAGTACCGTTGTCGGAACAAGTACGGCAACCTGTTTGCCGCTCATTACAGCTTTAAAGGCCGCACGAATGGCGACTTCCGTCTTGCCGAAGCCTACATCACCGCAAAGCAGTCTGTCCATTGCCACCGGCTTTTCCATATCATCCTTTATCTCCTGAATGGCCTTTAACTGGTCCGGTGTCTCTTCATACGGGAAAGCATCTTCAAATTCCTTCTGCCATGGCGTATCGGGCGCAAAAGCGAAACCTTTGCCGTTTTTGCGTTGAGCATACAGATTTATCAGGTCTTTAGCGATATTTTCCACTGAAGCCTTGGCTTTGGCTTTGGCTTTTTTCCATGCGGTACTGTTCATCTTGGAAAGACGCGGTACTTCCCCTTCGGAGCCGATGTATTTCTGAATTAAATGCACCTGGTCGGTCGGTACGAACAGTTTATCCGTTCCACTGTATTTTATATGTAAATAATCCCGATGAACATTACCTATAGTAAGCGTTTCCACACCGAGATATTTACCGATACCGTGATTTACATGAACTACATAATCTCCGATATTAATATCGCGAAAATGTGCTATTTTCCCTTCTGAGCTTTTAGCCGACTGACGCGGTTTCAATTTTTTCTTCTGTCTGCCGAGAATATCCTTTTCAGAAATTACAACAAGATGTGACTGCGGAAATTCAAAACCGTTCAGCACCGAGCCTACAACAAACGTCACCATTTTGTCAGACAGTTCCGTCGGATTTTCACTGCGCGACAGAGGAATATTATTCTGCTGCAAAATATCCTGTAAATAGCGTATTTTTTCCTTATCGCCCAAACAGATTAAAATCCGGCTTTTTTGTTCCAGCCAGTTTTTCAGTTCTTCACATAATAAATACATCTGCCGCTGAAACGGTGCCGTTGATTTTACCGCTACACTGACCAAATTTTGCGGCTGTGTATCCGGTATACGCTGCATCATAAGCGATACGAATAATAAATTGTGTTTTTTCGCTGCACCTAAGATATCGTTCCAGTCATATACCAAATCCTTTATTTCCGGATTTTCCTTGATATTTGCCATTACGGCTTCTTTTAAATGCAGCGGCTCATCCAGAATTACCGTACAATTTTCGCGCAAATACGACAAAAACAGCGCCGGTGTGCCGGAAGCATCCGTACGCATAAGCGGCAGAATATCGCATTTGGCAATATTTTTCACGGAACGCTGCGTATTTATATCAAATTCACGGATAGACTCAACTTCATTATCGAAAAACTCTATGCGCAGCGGCAACTCCAGATTAATAGGATATACGTCAATAATACCGCCGCGTGCACTGAACTGACCGAGCTGCTCCACTTTATCCGTATGTTCATAACCAAGTGATACTAATTCTTCTAAAAGTTTGCCATAATTATATTCTTTCGTAATTTCAAGCTGAATGCTGGAATTTTCAAAATCCTGACGCGACATATCCTTTTGCATCGCTGCCTGCGCCGAAACAAGAATGATGTTTTTCTCCTGCCGTGCCAGCTGTCCCAGTACCTGCATACGGCGCGCCTTTAATTCCATACTTTTGGCACTTGCCGCCACATTCACCACATCAAGTGCCGGCAGCTCCAAAATTTCCACATCATCCAGCAGAGATGTCAAATCGCTCGTCCAGTCTTCAATATTTTCTCTGCCATGCGTGATAATTATCGTTGTTTTCGGGTCATTATGATAACACGCCGCCACAATGGCATGTTTTTGCGAACCGGATACACCGTAAATATAATTCTGTCCGTCCTTTTGCCCGAAATATTCATAAATATCACTTAAAATAGGCTCTTTCGCTAACGCGGGAAAAAGTATATTCATATTTGTAAAACCTCTCACTGTATGTCAAAAAGGGGACTGCACAAAATGAGTACAGTCCCTGATTTTTTATTTTAATTTTTGATTATTTGCCCAAACTCAAAGCAGCTTTTACGAATTCACGGAACAAAGGCTGCGGTCTGTTCGGACGGGATTTAAGTTCCGGATGGAACTGCGAAGCTACAAACCACGGATGGTTCGGTACTTCCACGATTTCTACCAGACCGTTATCCGGACATACGCCTGCTACTACAAGGCCGCCGTCAGTCAATGCCTGTTTGAAGTCGTTATTGAATTCAAAACGATGGCGATGGCGTTCATGAATAAGTTCTTCGCCGTATGCCTCATACGTTTTCGTACCCGGCGTCACCTGGCAAGGATAAGAGCCGAGACGCATTGTACCGCCTTTGTCTACAACTTCAAGCTGTGAAGACATCAGCGCAATTACCGGATGAGTCGTATCGGAGCTGAATTCCGTACTGTGCGCATCTTCCATACCGCACACGTGACGGGCAAATTCAATTACGGCACACTGCATACCGAGGCACAGACCGAGGAACGGAATATTGTTTTCGCGTGCATAGCGTATTGCTGAAATTTTACCTTCCACACCGCGGTCACCGAAGCCGCCCGGAACGAGAATACCTTTACAGCCGGCAAAAACATCGGCTAAATCCACATCATCGCCTTCCAGCTGTTCGGAATTAACCCATTTTATTTTTACTTCCGTGGAGTTGGCAATACCTGCATGATGAAGTGCTTCCGTTACGGAAATATAAGCATCCGGCAGTTCTACATATTTACCTACAACTGCAATCTTAACTTTAGTTTCCGGATTTTTAATGCGGTGAACCATGCGTTCCCAATCTTCCATATGCGCCGGACGGTAATCGAGCTGCAATTTTTCCAGAACGATTTTGTCGAGTCCTTCCTTCTGCATCATTAAAGGCACTTCATAAATCGTGGAAGCCGTCATGTTCTGAATAACGGCGTTGGCGTCAACATCGCAGAATAAAGCCAGTTTTTCTTTCATATCTTCCGAAAGTTTCTGTTCCGTACGGCAAACGAGAATATCCGGCTGAATACCGATGCTGCGAAGTTCTTTTACGCTGTGCTGCGTCGGTTTCGTTTTAAGCTCGCCTGCTGCGGAAATATACGGAATTAACGTTACATGAATATATAAAACATCATTTTTGCTTACTTCTTTTTTCACCTGACGGATTGCTTCGAGGAACGGCAGACTTTCGATATCGCCGACCGTGCCGCCGATTTCCGTAATTACAACATCAGCATCATCATGAGCACCGACAGCATATACGCGCTGTTTGATTTCATTAGTAATATGCGGAATTACCTGTACGGTCTTACCGAGATAGTCACCGCGGCGTTCTTTATTTAAAACGGACCAGTAGATTTTACCGGTAGTTACATTGGAATTTCTTGTAAGATTGATATCAATAAAACGTTCATAATGTCCAAGGTCTAAGTCTGTTTCCGCACCGTCCTCCGTTACGAAAACCTCTCCGTGCTGATACGGACTCATTGTTCCCGGGTCAATATTGATATACGGGTCAAATTTCTGAATAGTAACTTTGATACCGCGGCTTTTCAGCAAACGTCCCAAAGATGCCGCTGTAATACCTTTACCCAAAGAAGAAACTACACCGCCAGTAACAAAAATATATTTTGCCATTAAAAAAATCCTCCTCTAAAAATATAAACGTTTATTCTTTATCAATATCTTCCTGTATGCCTTCCAACAGTTTGGTACGGCGTCTGCTGGAAATAGCCTTGCTTTTGCTCGTGCTGCTGGAAGTCGCTACAATCGTGCTGCGTTTTGTTTCCGGCGGGTTCCATTCCGTAAGTCCCCACATGCCGTCGCCCGTATACTGAAAACGGCTGTCCATGTTGATAAGTGTGTATACTTCAGAAATAGCCGCCGACAAAGACTGTACCGGTTTGCATTTTTTCTCAATTACTTCCATTATAAGTTCTTTATAAAAAATAGGTTTATTTGCCAAAGTTAAAATATAATATGCTACATCAGTTTCCGAACTGTGCACAAAATCCATTGAAAATTCCTCCTTGAATTTCATTTTCTGCAAAATATTACATTTTTTCCGGTGCGCTTACGCCCAAAATGCCAAGTCCATGCGCCAGAACATATTTTGTCGCCATGCACAGTGCCAGACGTGCCTGCGCCAGTTTATCATCAACGCCCAGAATACGACATTTATTATAAAAGCTGTGGAACATTGACGCCAAATCATGCACATATGCCGCAATACGGTGCGGTGCCTCAGACAGCGGCTTTCGGTTGCGGAGGTGGACGGTCTGCGGCA
>USIX01000168.1 GCA_900554895.1 uncultured Megamonas sp.
CGTATCGGAAGGTGCGGCTGGATCACCTCCTTTCTAAGGAGCATAACTGCCGAGGTAGTTATGAGTCGAGCACATTCGTAAGCATTGTTTGGTTTTGAGAGAATATCTCTCTATATATGGGGGTGTAGCTCAGCTGGGAGAGCACCTGCCTTGCAAGCAGGGGGTCAGGAGTTCGATTCTCCTCATCTCCACCATATTGAATATAGACCGTAAGGTTAAGGTTAAGATAAAGACAGGCTTTGCCTGTCTTTTTTGTTTTACAAAATTATTTTGTACTTTTTTTGTATTTACGCTTGTATTTTAGAAAATTTTTTTATAATATATCATATGTCAGCGATTATAGCTGCTAATTAAATTTGAGGTAATGAAATGAAAGGAGATTGTAATGAACGGCTTAATGGTAGCTGTAGCTTCTGTATGTTTAGTGGCTATAACGGTAATTAATTTATAATTTTGTGTACTTGATATTTGTGAAAGGATTTTTAGTATGTATGGATTAAAAACAAATATCATCGCACTCGTTTCTTTTGTATTATTTAGTTTAGTAATAGCTGGTTGCAGTTCTTTGGAAAATGAGGAAAAGACACAGGATACAGCGTCACAACAGGAAGTATACATTGTAGCAGCAGCCAGTATGACAGATGCTGTAAAAGAGATAGGTACGAATTATGAAAAACAGCACCCAGATGTAAAACTGATGTATAATTTCGGTAGTTCTGGTGCATTGCAATCTCAGATTGAACAGGGTGCTCCTGCCGATGTGTTTATTTCGGCAGCACAAAAGCAGATGAATGCTTTAGAAGAAAAAAATCTGATTGATAAATCTACCCGCAAAGATTTGCTGGAAAACAAGGTTGTACTTATTGTACCGAAAGACAGCACACTTGCCTTAAACGATTTTGCTGATGTAGCAGGCGATAAAGTGAATAAAATTGCTTTGGGCGAACCGAAATCTGTACCGGTAGGTCAATATTCTGAAGAAATTTTTACTAATCTAAACGTATTGGACAATGTTAAAGCCAAAGCAGTATATGCTTCTGATGTTCGTCAGGTATTAAGCTGGGTGGAAACGGGCGAAGTTGACTGCGGTGTAGTTTATGCTACAGATGCAGCAATTTCTGACAAAGTAAAAGTTCTGCTCGAAGCTCCGGCGGATACGCATAAACCGGTAGTTTATTCGGTAGCAATGGTAAGTTCTTCTAAAAATCCGGAAATAGCCAAAGATTTTTTGGCATATTTAAGTCAGAATGAACAAAAAGTTATTTTAGAAAAATATGGTTTTGATGTAAAGTAAGTTTATTTAGCGGCAGCCCGGTATATGGTCTGTCGCTGTTTTATTTATGAGGTGGTTTAATGGATTTATCGCCATTGTACATATCAATGAAAACGGCAGGACTGGCAACGGTTATAACTTTTGTGCTGGGCGTTTATGCAGCAAGATATATAAGAGGAGTAAAACGCTTTCAGGGAATTATTGATGGTATAATTACATTGCCGCTTGTTTTACCGCCGACAGTAGTCGGATTTTTTTTACTGTTGCTTTTAGGCAGAAACAGTTTTATTGGACAGTTTCTGAATTTATTTGGTATAAATATAATTTTTTCGTGGCCTGCAACCGTCATAACGGCGACTGTTGTTTCTTTTCCGCTGATGTATCGAACGACACGCGGTGCTTTTGAACAGATAGATAAAGATTTAATTGCTGCAGCACGTACTTTGGGCATGAGTGAAGAGCGTATTTTTTGGAAAATTATTATTCCGTTGGCAAGACCGGGTATAATGGCAGGAGCTATCTTGTCTTTTGCCAGAGCGCTCGGCGAATTCGGTGCGACGATTATGCTTGCCGGCAATATTCCAGGGAAGACGCAGACAATGTCCACGGCCATTTATTCATCGGTACAGGCAAATGACCAGGAAAGTGCGTTTATATGGGCATTCATCATAATAATTTTTTCTCTGGCTGTTATGGTACTTATGAATTACTGGCTGAAAAAACAGAGGAATATAACAGGGTAAGATGATTTATTATGGCATTGGAAGTAAAGATAAAGAAGAAATGCAATGATTTCATACTGAATGTGGAATTTGTTTTCATAGATGGCATACTGGGAGTACTAGGTGCTTCCGGTTGCGGAAAATCCATGACGCTTAAATGTGTTGCCGGAATAGAAACGCCGGATGAAGGGCGCATTGTACTGAATGGCAGAGTTTTATTTGATAGCGAGAAAGGAATAAATTTATCACCGCAGCAACGTAATGTAGGTTATCTGTTTCAAAATTATGCCTTATTCCCTCATATGAATGTAGAGGAGAACATATTGTCGGGTGTAAAAGATAAAGATAAACAGGCAATACTGGATAAGTATGTTAAAATTTTCCGTTTACAGGATTTACGAAAATTGTATCCGCGCAATTTGTCGGGCGGACAGCAGCAACGTGTGGCATTGGCCAGGATATTTGCATCCAAGCCTGATATTTTAATGTTGGATGAGCCGTTTTCCGCATTGGACGATTTTTTGAAATGGCAGGTGGAAATCGAGCTGAGAAATATTTTGAAATTATATGCCAAAAATATTCTGTTCGTTTCACATAATCGAGATGAAATTTATCGTTTTTGCGATGAGGTAGCAGTCTTGTCGAAGGGCAGAGTAACGGCATTTACGACAAAGAAAAATCTGTTTGAAAGACCGCAGACACTAGATGCTTCAAAACTAAGCGGTTGTAAAAATCATTCGCATATTATCAAAATAGATGATTACACGGTACGGGCAACAGATTGGAATGTGGATTTAAAATTGAATGCGAAAATAGTGCCGGAATATACGTATATTGGTATTAGAGCGCATGAAATTAATATTTGCGAAGCAAATAAGGGAGAAAATGTTTTTGCTTTTACAATTGAACATATTATAGAGAATATTTTCAGTATTATATTCATGGTTAGAGTGCAAGATGCCAAAGAAATGATTAGAGTGGAATTCGACAAGGAATATTGGCGTAATAACAAAAAAATTGGTGATATTATATATTTACAGTTGGAAGGAAAACATCTTTTTTTGTTGACGGAATAAAAAGCCGCTACTCACGGTTAATGTGAAGTAGCGGCTTTTATTATTTATCTAAAGTAAATTTAAATGCAGTGTATTCATCAGCTTGCTGTTCGTATGTTAATTTAATATGATGCAGTTTGGCAAGATGCTGAGCGATGGAAAGCTCAATGCTGGAAAAAAGGCTATCATCCGGTTTTGCGCTGTAGAACTGTTCGAATACGTTAGGAAGCTGCGTTAAGGATATTTCCGAATTGCTGTTTTGAAAAGCAATATAGTAATGTTCGCTGTCTTCGGAAATTTTTATATGCAGCGTGCTGTCCGCCGGATAAAGCTGCAAAGCTTTGTCCAATGTTTCGCAAAACATTTGTTTTAATCGGTTTGCATCTCCGGTAAATAAAATAAGCTGATTATCCAGAAGAATATGCGTTTTGAAAGTAATATGCTTATCATCAGCCGACTTTTGGCGTGTTTTTAGACTGTCTTGCAAAATATCGAGGATATTAAGCAAATCTTTGCGCATGGAAAAATCTGTATCGGTTATTTGAGTCAAATTAAGCAGATTGTTTGTTAAATGCTGCATTTTTTCCAGTTCTTTGGTCATTTTATTGACTGTGGCTTTGTTTAAAGCGGATTTATTTTTTGTTGTCAACTCATTGAGGGCAGCTTTGATTTCTTTAATCGGTGAATGTAGTTTATATGCTGTTTTAACAATTAAATCAGAACAGGATTTTTCTTTAAATTGCGTTGTATTTTCCATGTTTTGCAGATAGAGGGAAAGTTTATTGAGATTTTGTGCCAAAAGAGCTATTTCATCCGTTGATTTCGTTTTTATCTGTGTTTCATAATTGTGGTTGATGATTTTTTGCATAAATTTATTAAGTACGCTTAAAGAAAGAATGTATTTTTTTACAAGGTAGCGAAGCAGAAATAAAGAAACAGCAAGTAAAATAATAGAACAGAATAATAAAATAGCTATACCGTCATACCAGCTGTGCTGGAAAGATGGAAGTCTGTCATGCAAAAGTAAAGCGGCTTTTACCTCACCTGCTTTGTTATATACGGGAACACCGATGGTAATATAATCAGAGCTGGTAAAAGCGGTAAAATTACTGGTACGCAGATTTTGACCGGTAAAGATTGTTTGAATATCATTTTGACACTGCTCAGGAAGATGGTTATAGGTTAAATCAGGATAAGAACGGCTGCCGGTAAGCTGAAGCGTATTTTTATCAATGAGCCATATTTCGTTTTGATTTAAAACATTCAGTAGTTGTAAAACATTATTATTGTAGTTAATAGTAATAGGAATGTTATCATCAGTTGTTTTGCTCAAAACATCGGCAAAGGAAAGTGCAGCGGTTTCTAAACGGCTGTTTTCCACATCATTGGCATGTCTGAGAAAAATAAAACCGAAAAAAATACAGAAGGAAATGGTGAAAAACAGAACAATGGCTGTAAGAATTAGCATTAGTTTATTGATAAGTTTAAATGGCATAATAAAGTACCTCTTTGCTTTTTTAATTATATCTAAAATTTTAGCACAAAATTTGGGAAGAAAAAATATCTTAGATGGTATATACTATTATTAGAAGAAATAGAGTTGTTCAATGTTTGGTAAGGAGATGATAAAATGCGTAGAATAATAACGCTGTTGATGATGGTCGTTATGCTGCTGACGTTTTCAGCGGGAGTATTTGCTCAGCCACAATCGGATTATGATTTTAACAGAGTAGGCGACGGTTATCATTGCCATTATGATGATGGACATCATTATCGTAGCGGACATTGTTGGTAAAATAAAGGCATGAAGCTTGTCTTCATGCCTTTATTTATAAGGCTTTATAAAATTTTTTATAGAAAATGAAATTTTTTTGAAAAAAAGTGTTGACATGATGGCGATAATTTAATATACTATAGAAGCTGGCTCGTGAGCCGGCGAAAAGAAAAAGCCTGAGGGCTTGAACATAATAATATGGGCCTATAGCTCACGGTATGTCAGCTGTTCGGCCTCCGTTC